>LJUW01000012.1 GCA_001304315.1 candidate division Zixibacteria bacterium SM23_73_2
GGGCTGCGGGAAGAGGAGGCACCGGATGCGTGATGGGATCGAAAAATCTTAAAGCCATTGCGGTCAGGGGAACCAAGATGCCTGAGGTGGCAGATCACGGCCGGTTTATTCAATTTCTCGAAGAGGCAAGGAGAGGTTTCAAGGGAACCGAATCCACAATGCGGTGGAGATATGCTGGAACTGCTGGAGCACTTCCCTGGTCAAGTGGCAGAGGATCTCAGGCAGTGAAAAATTTCAGAGAAGGCACCTTCGAGGAGATTGACCAGATCGGATATGAGGCGGCCAGGCAAAAAGCCTGGATCAGGGATTTTGCTTGCTTTTGCTGTCCCCTCTCCTGCAAAAAAAGCGGATTTATAAAAACAGGCTCCTATCCTGGTTTGGTGCACGACGGACCCGAGTACGAGACCGGGACGATGTTTGGATCCAATCTTATGGTATCTGATTTAGGAGGACTTTTAAAGGAGATCTTTGCCGGTGACGATTACGGAATGGACATCATCTCAGCCGGAAACGTTATCGGCTTTTTGATGGAGAACTACGAAAAAGGAAACATCGATAAAACCTTTTTGGATGGAATCGACCTGACCTGGGGAAACGTAGACGCTGTGCTGAAGACGATCAACAAGATCGCTTATCGGGATGGCATCGGTGATCTTGCCTCCAAAGGGGTAAAGGCACTGACTGAGAAAATCGGAAAGGACTCACACAAATTCGCCATTCATGTCAAGGGTCATGAACTTGCTGCCTGGAACGTTCACGTCGATCCCGGGATGGGAATAAGTTACGTCACGTCAAACCGCGGCGCCTGTCATCTCAATGGAAGAACTCCGGAGGATCAGGACTCCACCGCCATGATGGATTCCACCGGTGTTTGCCTTTTTGCCAGCGAAGGATTTGGAGAGGACGGTCTGCAAAACCTTCTATCCGCGGTTACCGGAATAGAATGGACCAAAGAGGAGTATTTAAAAGCTGGGGAGCGTATTTTCAATCTGGAAAAGATGTTCAACTTCAGAGAGGGTTTCACGCGGGAGGATGACAAACTACCTGATAGATTCTTTGAGGAGCCGTTAAGCACTGGTCCGGGCAAAGGATCGGTCCTGGACCAAGAAGAATTCAAAAAGCTTTTGGAGGATTACTATCTAAAAAGAGGCTGGGATCCGAAAACGTCCAAACCAGAAAAAGAGAAACTGGAAAGCCTCGGGCTGGCATTCACCCTCGAATCCAGATAAATAAATCTATGATGTTATGGTAATCTGAAGGATGTTGAACATAGGAATTCCCTAAGCTTTAATCAATCGGCATTTCCTAATGTCGGTACATCAGAAGCAATAAAATATATTTTTATTGAATACCATTGATAAAGAAAAGCCCGCATAAAGCGGGCTTTCTGTTTGAATACACAAAAAGATTATTCAAAAACCTCATCCAACCTAAGATAAGCCTCATGCATTTGAGTCAACTTATCGATTATCTTTTGATCTTCGTTTTTTTGACATACATCAGAAAGCTCCAAAACAGCATTATTCAGCACATCTCTTTTCTCGACAAACTGAAGCTCTATACCCTTGAACTTCTCTGGAAGCTCCGCCATCATCAGAGCATCCATTTTTGTCTTAAGTGAGGGTATGGCTGCCTTTATAGCCTGATAATCCTTTTTAGGCATAGCCTGATGCCAGAGCGGGTACAAGACCAGATGAAAATCATCCAACTCTTTTATCCTGGGAGCTAAAACCCGTGCCATCTTTTCAAAAGCGGTATGCACATCCTCAACTGCTTGTGCCAGCTCTTTATCATCGCCGATTTGTGCGACTATTCCTAACTTTTCAATTGCTATGCTCAAATCTTCCCTTTTGTCCTCAAAATCATCCTTAACAGTGTGATAAAATTGAGGCAGTTCGGCTTTCATTAGTATTTCCATTGTCCTTTCGAATTCAGGAACCGATTCTTTTATAGACTCAAAATCCGCCTCTGGAAAATATGTATGCCAGACCGGAAATAAAACCTCATGAAATTCATTGATTCCCTCAACTTTGGGTTTTTTCATCTTTTCTATTGGAGCTTTCTCTTTCTTGATTTCAGTCTCAGTTTCCTTTGCGCATCCTGCTAAAAATAAAAAACCAAGCATAAGGGAAAGAATGCTGATCAAAAGTAAACTGGATAAGGTCTTAGATTCTTTCATTTCTATCCTCCACAGGTAAAATGGTTACTTGTAGTTACTTTATACGAGAGAAATATTCTATTTTTGAAACTGGCTTTTTTTGAGTCTGTTCTTTTCTGAAAAACTGTAAAAGCAAAGTTAGTAGAATAAAAAAGCGGAGAGGGAGGGGTTCGAACTAAGCCCCTTTTGTATCTTGGTCTCCTACTTCAAATTAGGTGTTAGGAGCTTGACACTCAGGAATTTGCCTTTTATGGTTGTTTTGAGTTGTTTTTAGTTATCTTGACTTGAACATGGCACAAATCTGGCATAAGCTATGCTCAGATTGGCAGCGCTATTTTCTTAACATTTGGAAAGGAACTGAATAACATAATAGTCAGAAGCTAAAAAGGATACCAGCAGATCAATATTACCGATCAATGGTCACTGTGAGTAATGAGGGCATGGTTAAGCATCCATTGCATTATTTTTTGCCCCTTCCAAAAACGATTCCAAAAGATAGGGAGAACTCGGGACTGCTATAGTTCTTCTCCGATCCGATACGTTTTTTAAAATCGGTAACAAGATAATAGCCAGCACCAGCGCCGAGTGTAAACAATTTGCTGAGTGACAGGTCTATACCTACCGCAAGGCGGGAACCCAGTGCTGTTTCCGAGTAAGACTCACTTTCAACAATGTTCGCTCCCACTCGGTTTATTGTTGCAGATCCAAAGAAAGGTCCGACAGATGCTAATACATAAGGTCTCAGAACATCGCTGTCGGTGAGTTTGAAGGGTTGATACTTTACTCCAAACAGTAGCGGTACCACCGTAGCGGTTTCTGTGGATACCTCCGAACCCTGCACTGAATTAGTAACATCCATGCTAAATAGACCCAAGCTGAAGTTGACCGCCAAATCGTTCTCGATCCAGTAGGTGTAAGCAATTGATCCGAGAAATCCCCTTTCCTCTACACTGTTTGTTACGCCACCTACGGATACTTCATTCGCTACAGTCACTCCGCCTAAGATTCCTGCGTTCAATGCAGTACCATGTTTGCCACGCATTGAATTTGAAATAGATTGGCTTGCAAATTCCTTCTTTTCAGCAGCTGGTAAGGTCTGGGCCGTGACGGAAAAGGGAAAAATCATCAATAGAATCACCGATACGACCTTGAACATAGACATGATCAATCCTCCTTTCTCTTAAAATGGCTTCATAAACATGTCACTTCACCTCTTGCAGCCATACCTATAATCCTCACTTATTGATTACGAGTGAATCATTTTCAGGTTTCGTTTTTCAGAGAATTCGATACCCCTAAAAACCCAGCCATGATTAGCATTTTGCTACGTGGTAGATTATTTACGCTGGACCTACGAGACTCAAACTCACCTAATCGTTGCCCTGAAGATCAAGTCGATACACAGCCCTCACTTATTGTAGCATAAACAATTAAAGCGGAGAGGGAGGGATTCGAACCCCCGGTTCCAAAAAGGAACAACGGTTTTCGAGACCGCCCCGTTCGGCCGCTCCGGCACCTCTCCGGTAATTTTTATATCCAATCAATGCATACAACGGTTTTTCCGCCTGAGGCGGACCCACCTACGGTGGGCGAGACCTCTCCGGTAAAAGCAGTTTAAGAGTTTAGAAGTTTATGAGTTTATTTGACCATAAAAAAATCCTTTTGGTTTATATACGGGTAGCTTTCTCAAATAATTCTTCGGTTTTTTCAAGGTTGGGTTTGAATATTCGAAAACAAAGCAGGGTTATAACCGCGAAGGCTAAAAACCACCTCAATTCCCCACCTAAAATAAAATACACAAATCCATATATGGTGGGAGATAAAGCTAGGGAGAAAACGACCAGATTCATCTGTAAAAAACTGTTTTCATCCGGCTCTACCTTAGAGAAAAAATACTTCTTGAAAAAGAATATAAAGAAAATCTCGATAATACTGGCAGCCAAAAGTATATAAAGAACTATATCAATCGAGCTTATGGGATTTTTCCCCACACCTTTGCTTTTTAAAAAAAGCCCGACTAAAATCAAGATCGCCGGGATGAAAACATTAAGAAAAAGTCCAAAATAAAGGGTTTTGAAATAAACTTTCTCGATTTTATTCTTTTGGATGTAATCCATTTTTTCAAATCTTTTTTATCTTGCGAATCTCTGCAAAAAACTGGTTTAAGAGAATCTGGCAGTTCTTTTCCAAAATCCCGGAAAATATCTTTACCTGGTGATTTAACCGGCTGTCTTGCAAAAGGTTATAGAGTGATCCGCAGCCTCCCTTTTTAGGATCAGAAGCTCCGAAAAAAAGATTGTCCAGCCTTGCCAAAAGGATGGCTCCAGCACACATAATGCAGGGCTCAACCGTCGCATAAATGGATGCGCCGGAAAGCCTCCAGGAGTTCAGGTAATTCGAGGCAGCCCCGATAGCTAAAATCTCCGCATGGGCTGTGGGATCGTTTAGGGTTTCGATTTGATTATGTCCTCTTCCGATAACTTTATTCTCATACACCACCACCGCCCCCACAGGAACCTCCTTTTTTTGAAAAGCCTTCTTAGCCTCTTTTAAAGCCTCCTTCATCCAGAGCTTTTCCTGATCGCTTTTGTTCATAAATATCTAAATTAAAAGAAAACTAAATTTTTTAATTGACCAAAAGAAAAATTTTACTTATATATAAAAACAAAATTTGACGTTTTTAATTTAAAACTCAGGATATGAAAGTCAAGGCAATTGGTCAATAAAATAAACTCGGAGGATAGAATGAAAAAGATTTTTTGGGGAACAGTTATTATCCTTTTTTTACTCGTTAGTTTTTCTTCTTTTTATGTTTTTGCTCAAGAGGAAGGTGCTGAGCCAACCTACAGAGATTCTCTGGTTTTCAAGGATGCGGTTTTGATAAAGGACAAAACCAACCTTAGAGCTGGTCCCTCCACCGGACAGTCCGTTGTGGGAAAAGCGGAGCAGGGGAAAAAGTATTTACTCTTAATTAAAGAGGAGAATTGGACCAAGATAGTTTTTGAGGACACAGTTGCCTGGGTTTACAATCGCCTGATCCAAGAGGAGGTAAAGGATACCTCGGTGATAAAAGTTGAGGTTCCTCCACCACCTCCACCACCTCCTCCTCCAAAGAGTCAATGGTTTCAAGAAAATATTCATCTGGTTATTGCTATGGTGATACTGATAGTTTGCTTAGCTTTGATCATAAGCGTGGTCTTAAGAACTTAAGAGTTTTCGAAATCTTTATTTTTAAAATAAACCTTAAATATTAATTTTAAAAAGTCTAACGCAGGTTGAATCCAACCTGCGTTTTTATCTAATAAATAAACTGAGAATGTATGGGAGGTGCCCCAGCTTGGGCAGAGGATTTCACTTTGCTCAATAAGCCTTTCCCTTACATAAATCGCTTCGTCCCATAAAGAGGGACTTATCACAGCGGAGCTTCATCATCGCTAAAATATTTATTGATATAAAAAAAATACGCCCAGGAGGACTCGAACCTCCAACCTTCTGATCCGTAGTCAGACGCTCTATCCAATTGAGCTATGGGCGCAATTTATCTTAAAATATAATCTCTTCTAAAATAATTTCAACTTTATTCTGTAATAATTTTACTTAAAGAGTCTACCAAAAGTTAGTGAAAAATCAATAGGTGAAGGTCAAATAATAAATCTCCCGCTCCCTTTCCACAAACAATACGGCTTTTCTATTACTCTGGATTTTTTCCTCTATCTCTTTAAAATCAGCCACATTCGAAATCTCCAGGTTGTTAATTCCTTTGATAATATCCTTTTTTCTCAAACCCAATCTGTCCGCCTTGCTTTTTTCCTCAACCGAGGTTATAAAAGCTCCATTGGTATCATTTAAATCCAACTGGAAGGCTAACTGGGGAGTGATGTTAGCAACCATCATCCCCAGTTTGCTTCGGTATTCACCCTTAATCTCCGTATCCAGTTTCTCAGTTTTAAACTGAATCTTTTTAACCTCCCCTTTACGGATATAGGAGATCTCCAACCTTTCACCTGGCTTAGAATAGGTGGTTAGATCCTCCCAATCAAAGCTGTCCTTTACCTTTTTTTCGTTTACGCTGGTTATGACATCCCCCCTTTTCAATCCTTTTTTCTCAGCCGGAGAGTCGGGATAAACATCGGTTATTATCACCCCTTTAGCCCTGTCCAGATTCAGGCTCTGAGCTAAAAGGGGAGTTAAGTTCTGGACCTTCACCCCTGCCCATGATTTGTTAACTTTACCGAATTGGATAAGATCGTAAAGCACCCTTTTGGCCTTGTTTATAGGAATGGCAAAACCGATACCTTCGGAGCCCCGGGATGTGGTGAAGATAAAAGTATTTATCCCTATCACCTCCCCTCTGGCGTTGACCAGCGGTCCTCCGGAATTGCCCGGGTTTATCGCTGCATCGGTCTGAATCATCTTCCGATAAATCCGCCTCTGCTCCTTCTCCATCTTGATATCCCGGTTCAAAGCAGAAATCACCCCAACGGTAACAGAAGGATTGGGATCGTCCAGAAGATATCCGAAGGGATTTCCCAGAGCTATTGACCATTCGCCGATAATCAGATCGTCGGAGTCGCCCAGGGTTACCTGAGAAAGTTTCTCCGCCTTTATTTTCAGGACCACCAGATCCAAATTCTCATCCGAACCCACAATTTCCGCCTCATACTCTTCCCCATTGGTCAAAGTAACCTTGATCTGGTCAGCACCTATTACCACATGCTCGTTGGTCAAAACGTATCCATCCTCGCTTATTATAAATCCCGATCCCAGCCCGTAGATTTTCTCCTTGTATTCTTTGGGTCCGAAAAATCTCCCCCAGAACTGATTGAAAAACTCATCCTCGAAAGGAGAAAAAAAAGGCGATTCCCTTACCACCCTGGTCTGAACCACGCTCACCGAGACCACCGAGGGACCCACCGCCTTTGCAGCCTTTACTATCGCATTCTGGCGCGAGTTTTCTATATCCGAATATTCCGGGTAAGCGTAGGCATTTTCCAAAGGCTTATCCAGAAAACTCAAATCCTTCTTACCCGAACTTTCCTTTTTGGCATCTGATAAAATCGAGTAGCCGATGCCTGCGGCAATTACACCCAAGAAAAACACCAGAAGAAAACTTACAAATCTATTCATCTTTTCTTTTACTCCTTTTTTCTTTATTTAAGAACATAAAAAAAGCATGCATAAAAAGCATACTTTATAATATATACAAGGAAAATGACTAAAAGTTTCTAAATCGACTTGTCAGCACATCTTCTTTTTATGGGGATCTCCTCTGCCTCCTGAACAACCACCTTTTTTTGCAGTCTTTTACCATTCCGAATTAATGTAAAATCCGCCTCCGAGCCTCTGCTCAATCGCGAGATCATCCTTTTCAGCTCGAGTTTACTTTTGATTCGACTACCCTGACAATTTATGATCAGGTCACCTTCCTTAAGTCCCGCCCGAGATGCGGGACTTTTCTCAAATACCTTGGTTATCAGAACTCCTGCCTCTCCCTCAAAGTCCTCTTCAATCTCGGAGTGGATACCGATCCAGCCCCTTTTGACCTCACCATTTTTCTTGAGGATCTTTCCAATCTCCTTGCAGGTGGTTGCTGGCAGAAGTAAAACCATATTCTTTTCCCCCTCAACCTTCCCTTCTATCAAACCCATAAGCTCACCCCTGTTATTAAAAACCGGGGTTCCACAGTAATATATGGAACAGGGGATGTTTAACAGCAATAGGTTTTTATCGTAACCATCCATCCCTCCGATCCAAGAGTTTCCAACCGTTACCAAGCTCGCCTGCAGTCCCTTGGAATATCTGGTATTTCCCAGGACAATGCCCAGGTTCCCACTCTGTATTTTTTCAGCTATTCTAACCGGCTTTAAGTCCTTCTTTTGAATTCTAAGCAGGCTTACATCCGTTTCGAAATCGCATAGTATCTCTTTTATCTCCGAATCCTCTATCACCTCTCCACTCTGCAGGGTTACAGTCACCTGATCCACATTACTCAGGATGTTCTCCAAGGTCAGAATATGTTCCTGGTCTAATATCACGCCCACCCCATATTTTTCAAGACCCAGATCTTTGTTTTTGGCGGAGATGAAAACTATTGAAGGCCCCGCCTTATCCATTATCTGGGATAGATTCTTCTCTATCTCCTCCAAGGTGTTCCTGGTACCGGAACAGCTTAATAAAAAAAGGGAAAAAATCAGAAATCTGAAAAGAAAAGATTTTGCAGTAAGATCATTCATCGACCAGAAATTCACTTTTTATCCACCGAATAGATTGTCACACCCCCATCGTCTATTGAAGAAAATATCTCTTCATCATTTATAACTAAATTGTTCTCAAACCCCTCGGATAAGGTTCTTGAATGAAAAGCAGGGTACAAACCTAAAAGGACAAACAAAAATATCAGGATGGAAAATACATATGCAGGCAAGGGTCCTAAAATTGGTGTTTTGAGAAATTGGAAGAAATCATCCAGCCAGTTTAAGATCCGGTTTTTTGCTGAAATATTGGATAACTTATGAGATAAAACGGATTCATAGAGTTCCCAAAAGTTTTCTCCCGCTTCGAATTTAAAGCTATTTTTTATCATCTCAATGGAATTATTATAGAAATCGAATTCCTTAGCACATAAGGGACAATCTCGGAGGTGCTGGTCAAGTGCTTTTTTCTCCTCTCCGGTCAGGTCCCAATAATTTAAGATCAGCTTCCTTATCTTTTTACAGTTCATATTTAATCCCCGACCCTTCTAAAATCCCTGAATAGTGTCTCAACAGCTCATCTCTCAGTTTGGAACGTGCACGGTGCAGATACCATCTTACCGTTGCCTGAGGCATGCTGGTTATCTCAGCTACCTCTTTTATATCCAGGCCTTCCAGATCCCTGAGGACGAAAACCGATTTCTGCTTGTCATTTAGAACGCTCATTGCTTTTTTTATAGCCCATCTTATCAGGTTTCTCTGATAAGATCTCTCCACATTAGATTTTTTCTCTTTAAGCTCCCCCCCTACGCTTTCCAGAGTCTCATGTCGATGTTTTCTATGCTTCCTTATAAAATCGATGCTGGCATTAATGGTTATTCGGTAAAGCCAAGTGGAAAGCTTTTTAGAGGTGTCGAATCGATTCAAATTCTGATAGGTCTTTACGAAAACTATTTGAGAGATATCTTTGGCATCCTCATAATTCCCTATCATCTTATAAGCGATGCTTGCCACCTGGGCTTTGAACCTCTCTACTAACTCTTGAAATGCCTTCTGGTCACCTCCCTTTGCTTTTTTAATTATCTCTTTTAAGCCCTTCTCATCACCAAAGGACTTGGTTTTTTTTAGCTCTGACTTCTTCTCTCCGAGCCTTTTAATATCCATTGGACGGCTCTAAATTTCTACGTTTATGGTTTTTGGGACGTTTGCCTACTTATACTTTACAGTTTTTTTTGCAATCACAGATCTGAAAAATTAAATGTATTTATCAAAAAGACCCTCCATGAATCCTTTAGATAAATAACCACTTTCTTATAAAGTACAAATCCTAAATAAAAGATACAAAAATTTCCTGTATTTCCAAAGGCTTTTTTACTCCAGTACTCATCTCTTCACATAAGCTCCTTAAAGTTAATCAGTTAAATACAAAATCTCCAGGTATGATGTCACTGACACAATAAACGTTTTTTTTGAGATCATTCTGTCATTTCGGTATAACTTCTATATCTCCATCTTTTAAAAGTGCTGCGGTAACTCCATCCCCTTTGACAATTCTTCCTTTTCTGCAGATTTTTCCGCACCCGCAAGATGGGCTTTTGTTCTTCATATAAGCAGCCTTTATCCTATATCCCTTAGCTATCCTTAACGTTTCCCTGGCACCCTTTATCATCTCAGAAGTGACGTCTTCTCCCTTTTCATTGACAACTTTACTTCTTGAAGACAAAACGTCTTTCCCATCGCCTTTTTCTATCTCAACCTTCGGTCTGGGTATGGGTAATCCACCCAGCTTTTCAGGACATACGGGTACAGCCAGTCCGTTATCCACTAAAAAAATCACTTCCCTATCTGCTGAACTCATACCATTGTATCTACACCTTTCTCCTGCAAGACAAGCGGATACCAGATATTCGGGTTTAATTCTCATCTTGCAAAAATTAAAAGCCCCGATAGAACTTGTGGTTTTTATTTCTAATTCACAAAAAATTAATCCACAACGAATTTTTCAGATAGGATATATTTTCGTGGATTTACAGCCTCTCCTTTAAAATGAACCTCGTAATGCAGGTGGGGTCCAGTGGAATAACCTGTGTTTCCTACAGTACCGATCAGCTCACCCCTTTTTATCCTCTGCCCCTTTTTTACCTTTATCTGATTCAAATGCCCGTAGCGGGTCTCGTATCCGTGGCCATGATCCACTGCGATCAGTTTACCCAGTCCCTTGTGCCATCCAGTATAATCGACGACACCATCAGCAGTTGACCGTACCGGAGTCCCCTTGGGAGCGGCAATATCTATACCCAGGTGAGGTTGCTTAAGACCGGTAAAAGGCGAAGGTTTAAGACCAAATCCTCTGCTTACATAGCCCTGGGCAGGCCAGATCGAAGGGGTATGATCTAAAACCTCTTTTTTTGAAACCAATTCTTCGTAAATTTGATCGAAACTCTCTTCTTCAAATTTCGCCTGTCTTAAAAGTTTGTTCAACTCCGTGGTAGCTAACTTAACTTTCTCAGCTCTCTCTGATCGGTAAGGAGAAAAAGCCAGGTCGGGACCACCTACTCCCACCTCCCTTATCGCATCATCAACCTCAGGCAAACCAAAAATCATTCTTACGCTCTTCTCCTTTTGAATCAAAAAATCCATTTGATCCTTTAGTTGAGAAACGACTGTATATAAATCTGAGATCTCACTCTCCAGGTACTTGTTCTGATCCCTCAGAGAAGACAGTTCCTTTCGATCAAAATCAAGCTTAAGGTAGCTTACCACCGAAAAGAGTCCTAATCCAAAAAACAAGACTAAAACCACTGCGGCAGAACAAATTAAGTGCCAAGAGATCTTCTTATGATATGTCTTTCCTCTGGTTGGAACTAACAAAAAAGTCAATTTCTTATCTTTCATAAACATAAAAACCCTCTGTAATTTATTTTGACTAAATTTATGCTATCAATTCTTAATGTCAAGTTTTTTTTCACTTTGAACTAAAAAATTTTTTAATCTTTTTCTTATAGGTTCTTCAATTGGAATATTTTAGCTTAATGCAGGATATAGAACTGAAGTAAACTTATCTCCTAAGAGCTTCAAAAGTTGTTGAAAAAGATATAGATTAACAAAAAATGTTAAATCCTCTTACTTTTTGTTCAACATCTGTTTTTATCGGTTTTTTACTAAAAATCTTGAAATGATATAGAAGAATTTGAATTTTGTTTATAAAGAATAAAAGCCAACGAATTTTAAGTCATTGGTTTATAAAAGATTAACAAAATCCACATTGAGCTGATCAAAAGCAGGAGGTGTTTTGCTGAATCTGAATTTGCTATTTTATAAGAATATATTCCCTTCTCAATATCTTGTTTACCACCTTAATGAACTTTTCAGAATTTAAGTTCTGTAAGCTGTATATGTGCCAGCAGGTCTTCTCCGAATTTTTGATCGGATTTGACTTTTTGATTTTTTTTGGCATCGCTTCCCACCTTTTTCTTTTTTACAATATGCAACAGCTGTGCCAGATAAAAGAAAGGAGAGTTATTTGAAAGAACCTGGTAGTGGATTTAATGATTTGAGGTTAGAGGCAACCAGAAATCCCGCGAAAACCAAAATTCAATTTGATTTTCTCTTTGATATGGGCAAAAAACCATAAAATATTGATTTCCCCGCATACATTTTTTGATTGTTTTTTAGAGGGAATTTTGGTATTTTTGATGAAACTAAAAATGAACAAACCCGTATTCAAAAAAAGGACAGACGAAGACAAAAAAAAAGAGGACTTACTTGTTCAACAAGCCCTGAAAGGCAACAAAAAAGCATTTGAGAATTTAGTGCAGAGATATCAAAGGTCGGTCTACCATGTAATATATAAAATTATAAAAGACCCGGAGGAGACAAAAGACCTTATGCAGGAAACTTTTTTAAAAGCCTATAGCTCTCTCTCAACCTACAAATCACAATTTCGTTTCACCACCTGGCTTTACCGAATAGCAGTCAATAACTCCATCGACTATCTGAGGAAGAAAAAGATAATCACCCTATCTTTGGATCAAAAAATTGAAACCAAATATGGTAAGTTAAGCTTTGAGCCCAAGGATTGGACTTATAATCCCGAGAAAGAACTTGTGGCCAAAAAGAAAAGATTCTCCATAGACAAAGCCATCCAGGCCCTGCCTAAAAAATACCGAGAGGTGATTGTATACCGACATAAAAAGGAAAAATCCTATAAGGAGATATCCGAGATCCTGGGAATTCCAGCCGGCACGGTAAAGGCCAGGATCTTCAGGGGAAGGGAGCTTTTGAAGAAGAAATTGAGATTTCTGAGATAGGAGGTTTTGAGGTTGAAAAAGCATAGCTTGGTTTCAATATTATTATTCTTTGCCTTATGCATAATATTTCACCCGATTTCGACTGAGGGGAAAGAGTTCACTATTGATTTTCACAGAGAATTCGACGTGGTTGAAAATCCCTCGCTTTATGTGGATAACCTATCCGGAGAAATCAGAATAAAATCCCATTCGAAAAACAAGATCATAATTAAAGCCTCAAAGGTAGTTAAAGCTAAAAACCTTGAAAGGGCAGAAAAAGTAGCTGAAGATACCAAAATAAAAACCAGGAAAAGAGACTCCGAAGTGATAATACGCACCCAGTACCCCAGGTTCAGACTTTTTCAAGATGAAAAGGTAAAAGTGTATTATCATATTCTTGTGCCGGAGAAAACCAAATTGGATTTGAAAACCACCTCAGCGAATGTGGATATCGAAGGGATCAGGGAGAATATCAACGTATCCACGACTTCAGGTGACATCACCATCGAAGAGGCTTTCGGAGAGATCGTCACCTCCTGCACCTCGGGGGATGTAATTTTTTGGGATATCTCAGGCAAAATTAGAATCAAAGGCACAAGCTCCGATATAGAGTTGAGTAAAATCGAAGGGGATCTGAGGATCGAGTGCACCAGCGGAGATGTGGAAATTGACAACTTGGAGGGTGAAGCGGAAATAAGCGTTACCTCCGGGGACATTACGCTACAGGAAATCGATGGTAACATAGAAGCAACCTCCGCCTCCGGTGATGTGGATATCCTTCAAAAAAAGGGCTCTCTTGATCTTGAATCCATAAGCGGAACCATCAAAGCCAAAACAAAGGTGACAGAAGACCACCGATATTCCCTGGAAACATTAAGCGGTGATGTCTATCTTTACATTCAAAAGGATGCCGATGCAAAAGTTAAACTGGAAACTTCCAGCGGAACCATCCATTCCAAAGTCTCCTTAACCTTGGATAGCTTTTCACGAAAACTTCTGGTTGGAGAAATGGGGAATGGGGAATCCGAAATTAACATCTTCACTACCAGTGGAGATATAACTATCAAGGAGTATTAAAAAAGGCAACTTCTATGTACTGGATGAAAAAAATAATAGTTCTTTTTCTCCCTTTTACATTTTTGTTATTCTCCTTTAGTGAAATCCTCTCCCAGGAAAAAGAGATCTGGACCATCGATACCCTGAAAGTCATAGAAATAGAGATCAGCGATGAAGAAATAAATCTGGTGACTCCGGAGGGGAAAGAATACAAATATCAACCAAAAAAGATCGAAAGAATCACCACCGATAAAAAAATCGAAAAAGCCAAGGAAAGAAAGCGTTCTTTAATTCGAAAGGATATCGTAAGGGCAGGAACTGATATCATAATAGACCAGGATGAAGAGGTAGACGGTGATGTAACCGCCATAGGCGGGGACGTAGTGGTTAAAGGTGTGGTCGATGGAAATGTGGTGTCGATCTGGGGTGATATCCTGGTTACCTCAGTGGGGATAATAGAGGAAGACGTAACCAGCGTGGGAGGGGAGGTTACTGTAGAACCCGGAGGGATAATAAAAGGGGAAAAGGTGGAAGTAAAGGGGAATATCCCTGGAGCTAATTTCCCCTCGATTATCATCCAACCCAAAATAATCCCCAGAGGTTTCGGGATTTTGGCCTGGATGGTGAAAATATTAATTTTTCTCTTCTTAGGAATGATCGTTTTCTCGGTTGTGCCCAAAAACGTCGGCAAAGTAAAGGATAAAGTTGAAAACGAATTCTTGAAATCGCTTTTGATCGGACTTTTAGCCTGGATTTTGTTCCTGCCGGCTTTTGTTCTTCTTCTGATAACTATAATAGGAATACCTCTGGCTATACTTTTACCTTTGGTTCTAATTGTGGCAACTATAGTAGGCTATACTGCAGCATCCCTGTTTATCGGGGAGAAGATAAAACAAAACACGAAAATTAAACCCCAAACACCTCTTCTAACCGTCCTTTTGGGAATAATTGCGATAGATTCGATCGCATTTCTTGGAGTATTAACTGGCGTTTGGGGGCACGCTCTTTTGCCTCTCTCCACCACCTTAACGGTGGTTTACTGGGTAACCTTCTCGATAATTGTGACCACAGGCTTGGGATCGGTAATCATAACCCGTTTCGGAGCCAGACCAAAAGAAGCCAAAATGCAAAAAACGACTCCTGAAGGCAGACCAACTTCCTTTGAATAAACAAGTTTGCTTTTGTAGCTTTTTATTGATATCAGGTAATTTATCCCTTTTTTTCTTTGGATAAGTACATAAAACTAAAGCTTAAAAAATGAAAGAATTGTCCCCAGAGGAAAATAAAAAGCTGAACGATTTTGCCCGGGGTGCCTGGGATCTGGTGATCCTGTTGGATGAGGTGATTATCTACCACTCGGATAAAGAAGACCTGTCCGGCCAGGGTATAAAGCCGGTGGTTGATTTCATAAGGAAATTCGGGACCTCGCTGAAAAACGTAGTGATATACGATAAAATAGTGGGGCAGGCAGTGGCTTTACTTTTCGTTTTTTTAAAGGTTAAAAAGGTTTATGGAGTTTTAGGAAGCGAAAAAGCGGAGAAAGTGTTAAAGAAATATCAAATCCCTTACCTCTTCCTTAAAATAGTCCCTTATATATCAAATCGTGACAAAACCGGACCCTGTCCTTTTGAAATAAAAGCAGAGAGAAAAACTCCTGAGGAGTTCTGGAAAATGGTATCTGAGGAATGTTAATAATTTAGGTTCTTTTCCAATTTAGTTGCTACAGTTCTTGATAAGAGGAACAGATTTATAAATTTAGGTCGTTTGGCAAGGTAGGTAACTCACCCCCTATCCCCCTCTCTTTTTAAGAGAGGGGGAATGAAAAGGGGGTGAGTACAAGTAATCCTGTTTGATTTCCATATATCAGCGGGCATAAAGGATTAAAAACTTTTGTATGAATGCTTCGTACCAGACATCTTTTAGCAACCCTTTTGGAGAAGTCCCATAATTTATAACCGGAGTGCGAAAACCTGTTTTCGCTTGCAACAATAAATTGTTGCACTCCAGAATAAATAAAAAAGCCCCGGGTAACTCGCCCAGGGCTTTCAATTTTTCTTTTTAAATTTTTAATTTATATATGCTCTCAGGGATTTGCTCCGGGAAGCGTGTCGCAGCCTTCTTATCGCCTTCTCCTTTATCTGTCTAACCCTCTCCCGGGTGAGGTTGAACCTGGCACCGATCTCCTCCAAAGTTAAAGCCTTCTCGTGATTCAAGCCAAAATAAAGGTTAACCACCTCAGCTTCACGAGCAGATAGGCTGTCCAGAGCTTTCTCGATCTCTATTCGCAAGGATTCCTCCAGAAGGTCCCTGTCCGGTGCTGGTTGGAGCTCATCCTCCAGAACGTCGATTAACGAATTGTCCTCGGAAACCGCAAAAGGGGCATCCAGAGACAGATGCGAGTTGGAGATCTTAAGGGTATCCGATACCTCCGTCTCGGAGAGCTGCAGCTCCCTGGCAATCTCATCCGCAGAAGGTTCTCTACCGTACTCCTGCTCTAAGGTATTGGAGATCTTGCCTATCTTATGCAGGGTTCCGACCCGGTTCAAAGGAAGCCTGACAATCCTCGACTGCTCTGCCAGAGCCTGCAATATCGCCTGTCTTATCCACCAAACCGCATAAGAGATGAACTTGAACCCCCTGGTCTCATCAAACCTTCTGGCTGCCTTGATAAGACCGATATTCCCCTCATTTATCAGATCAGCTAAGGAGAGCCCCTGGTTCTGATATTGTTTTGCCACGCTTACCACAAAGCGTAAATTAGCCTTGGTTAATTTTTCCAGGGCACTCTCATCTCCCTGACGAATCCTTTTAGCTAAATCAACCTCCTCTCGAGGAGTAATAAGAGGAGTTTCACCGATCTCCTTTAAATACAGGTCTAAAGATCGGTCCTCGTCTCTATACCTTCTTGACTGCTTTGCCAACTTTTATGGTTCCTCCTTTCTCGAAGAGAGTCCATCAAGGTTTAATCGCTAAAAAGATGGTATTGCCATTTCTGGAGATTAAAAATGGTATTGCTTTTCCCCTGTCTTTCAAAGAATCGATTATTCTCTCATAATCGGATAGATTCTCAACCTCACTCTGGTCGATTTCCATTATGATATCCCCTTCCCTTATTCCCTTTTTATCCGCGGCGCTACCGGGTTCAACCGAGACCACCAGCACACCGGGTGCCCACTTAACCTTGTATTGTGCAGCAAGCTGCTTGGTTGAGGTATTTACCGTCAGTCCCAGCCATTTCCCCTTCTGTTCCTTCTTCTCCGGTTCCGCTTGGGCAACGAAATCCGACTTGCTCCCCAATCTTGACCTGAGAATTTTTTCTTTACCGTCCCTTATAATTTTTAATTCCACCTCGGTATCGGGTGAGGTCTTAGCTACCATAAACATGAACTGCTGGACATTCTCAACCTTCTTGCCATTGAATTCAATAACCACGTCTCCCCTTAAAAGCCCTGCCCCCTCCGCCGGGGTGCCTTCCTGAACCTGATTTACGATAATCCCGTCGGTTGAAGATAAGTCCAAAGCCTCAGCCAAATCGTGGGTCACGTTTCCGATGTAAATCCCCAGATAGCCTCTGGTGACGCTTCTCCCGGCCATAAGATCGGGCAGAACCGATTTGGCCAAGTTGACCGGGATGGCAAATCCTATCCCGATGTTAAATCTCATACCGGTCGGGTTGGTAATGGCGGAATTTATCCCGATGACCTCCCCACCAATGTTAACCAGAGGTCCTCCTGAATTTCCTGGATTGATGGATGCGTCGGTCTGGATGTAATTCTGGTAAGAGGGTGTCATCTCCTCTCCAAAATAGAGATTTCCCCGTCCCACAGCACTTATCACCCCCACGGTTACGGTTCTATCCAAGCCCAACTGCGGGAAGGGATTACCAATAGCGACTGCCCAGTCCCCAACCTTAATCGAGTCGGAATTGCCCAAGGTGACCACAGGCAAATCTCCCTCCGGTTCTATTTTCAAAACTGCTATATCCGTTTCCTGATCTTGTCCCAGAAGTTCAGCCTTGTATTCAGAACCATCCGAAAGCTTAACCCATATCTTATCCGCACCTGATACCACATGGTTATTGGTCAATATATATCCATCCTCTCTGATAACAAAACCAGATCCCAAGCTGGAGGTTCTGTATTTCTCTTGAGGTACAGACTTTTCCGGAGGCTCTTCTCCGAAAAATCTTCTGTAGAATTCATCGAAGGGAATGTATCCAGATGACCTTTCCACCACCTTCTCAGCAGAGATATTAACCACCGAAGGGCTTACCATCTCAGCTACCTTAGCGAAAGGACTCTCCCCGGAATCGAAAACAGAACTTCCTTCCGAGAAAGCTTTTTCAGAAAAAGCTTCTTTTTTTGAAATGGTAATATTGAAATTTGAGGAAATCAGAATCCCAAAGATTATGAAGATCAAAGCTAAAAATGCTAAAATCCCTGGATTTCTAAGTTTACGCATAGTCTTTTACCCACTTTTTAATACGTTTTTTGCAATTTTTTATACAAGTTTTTATAAAAAACCTTTTTTTAGCTCTACCTTACTAACTTCGGTAAAATTAAGAAAAAGGGGAGTTCTTTTTGTTCAAAAGCAAGCCTTGTGGTGAAAGTACGAAACATAATTCAAAAACTAATACGCAATAAATCTATTTATGTTTTGCAGTTGTTGAACATTTTTTCCTTGACCCAAAAATATTTTATATTTACTTAGCGTAATCTTAGGAGGATAAAAATGAGAAGACTTTTTTTTATTTTAGCAGTTGTTTTACTGACCCTCTGGAGCAATTCATTTGCCTCACAAAAGACCCAGAGAATCTTAAGGCTTTTTGACGATTTAGAGGAGGTCATAATTTCGGTCTCGAATTCAATTAAACCCTCGGTTGTCCATATCGAGGTGGTTAAAAAATCTGAGAGTTTCAAGTACAAATCCTTAGCCTCAGGTCTGATCGTGGATAAAGATGGTTTGATTCTTACCAACGAACATGTGGTGGATAAGGCTCAATCGATCACCGTAACCCTGGCAAGCAAGCTCGAATATTCCGCAGAACTCATCGGAACAGATAAGCTCACCGATTTAGCCCTGATTAAAATAAAAACAGGCGAGAATTTAATTGTGGCGAATTTGGGCGATTCGGAAAAGGTTGAGGTGGGGGAATGGGTAATTGCTGTGGGAAATCCTTACGGGTTTGACCGAACCGTGTCCTTTGGGATAATAAGCGGGATAGGAAGAGTATTGCCCAATCTACCGGTGGAGATACAGCCCATAAACGAGTTCATTCAAACCGATGCAGCCATTGATCCGGGCTCATCCGGTGGTCCTCTGGTCAACCTGAAAGGGGAGGTAATAGGAATAAACTCGGTCTGGGTAGGGAGGGGACAGGGATTTACCATTCCAATAAACACAGCCATTGAGGTCAAAGATAAACTTCTTTTATCCGGAACCATAGAAAGGGGCTGGATAGGAATTGAGATCCAACCTCTCAATAGAGATCTTGCCAGATATTTCGAGGATGAGGGTCTGGAGGGCATTATCGTTTCGGACGTGGAACCGGATTCACCTGCGGAAGCCTCTGGACTTCTATCCGGGGATATAATTATCGAGTATCAGGGAGAAAGGGTAAAAGCTGAAAAGGATGAAGATTTAAACAAATTCAATCTACTTATCTCTCAGACCAAACCGGAGGATAAAGCCAAACTGAAAATCAAAAGAGGTGAAAATCTTATAGAGATGGAAGTGGAAATCGGTCAAAAGCCAAAAGTGAAACCGGATGAATACGAGACAGATTTGGGCTTCACCGTTGAGGAGATAACCGATGCCATGTACAAAAGATACAGGTTGGAGGATAGGGTAGGGGTTATAGTATCATATGTCGAGGTAGGAAGCCCCGCCAGCAAAGGGGAGCTTTCCGAATCGGATGTGATTATAAAAATAGAGGATCTAAGTATCGAAACCTTAGATGATTTCAAAGATGCTCTGGAAAAGCTTGACAACAGGGATCAATTTTTATTAACGGTTAAAAGAGGAAAAAACAAAAGGTTCGTTCTGATAATAAAAGAGGAAGAAAAAGAACAGCAGTAACTCAAACCCTCTGGTTTGAATCTGATGTTTTTTTATAAATGATAAAAATCCTTCATCGACAATTCAGGATTTTAATAGTGCGGGGAATTCATCCCCGATTTTTTATTCAAACACAAAAAGGGGCTGTTGTTCAACCCCATTGTGTCATTCTGATCCCCCTAACAGCGGGGGGAAGAATCTCAGTTTTCTTGTGACATAAAAGACCCTTTACTCCTTTTCCCAGCCTAAGGGGGGGCAGTGTGATATTTGTAGACTTTGGCAAAAATCCCATTTATTTCCTCAAAACAAGTCAACAAATTTTTAACCGGATTTTGTAAGACAAAATTCTATGGCAGGACCAATTCCTGCCACTATTATGAGATTAGCAAGGAGTTTATTGATATAATTGAATCTATTTTATGAGGGAAATCATCCCCGCCTCTTTTTATAATGAACTCAAAAAAAGCACCGCAACCTTAGGTTTCGGCGACTGAGAATCCAAAACTTTTATGAGGCCCTCCCCTCCACTAAATACATCCTGCTGTCCCCATCATCCAGAGTCATCAAAATCCCATTTTTAAGTTCTTTTGAGGATGTTTTAATAACTTTATTCTCCAAAGGATCAACCAGCCTAATCCTTTTGCCTTTGATCCCCAATTTTCTGGAGAAGAGTTTAAGAATGAAAGAGGTTCTCTGGTTAGATGAGATTTTAGTATTCAAAAGATACAAAACAACGCTTTTATCGTTTTTATGCACCGATAAATCGATATCCGGAACCGAACACCAGGCCAGGGTCTCTACTTTTGTCTTTTTCAAAACCTCCTCTAAGAAGGTAAGTTTTCTGTGGTTTCTAAAAGAAGCAATGTCAAAGGTGAAAAGCCAGACCTCACCTTTCCCCAGCTTGATTCTTACACCGACCTTTTTCCCGAAAGCCTTTGCCACAACCTGAGCACGAGTAGAAGCATTAATATACCCGAAACTCAGAGCATCGAATCTCTGCCCAAAAGCATCAATCTCCTCTATGGCTAATTTCTCTTTGGTTTTAGCATTTAAAGCCCTGGACAGAGCATCACATCTTCTCATCTTATCATCCAGTTTGGGCAGAAGTCCAAAAAGGATTATGGTTTTCCCCTCTTTTGTGATTTCAACTATTTTGTTTTGAGTCCCCTCATCCATGAATTCGGCACAGGGAACGAATAATATTCTGGATTTATCTGAGCTTTCCTCCAGCCACAGATCGGATATACAATAATCCAACTTCAGATCATCCAGATCCTGGCTAAGTCCTCGATGGGTTTTTTTCAAAAGGATATTTACGTATCCAAATGGTTTTTCCACCCTCATCTGAGAAAACCAAAAGTAAGGTCGGTAATATGCCAAGCTAATCTCACCAAGACTTTTAAGTTCCTGCAAAGGTATTTTTTCAGTCAGAAGATTAATTTTTTTTATTATGTCGTAGTTGTCTTGTATAGCCCCATCAGGGGCGAGGGGTGAATCGTACCAGAGATCCCCCTCAACAAACATGTAATAGTTAAAACCAATGATTCCTGAACGTAAAGCTTTTAAAAGAAAGAATTTTGTCTTTTTAGGAGTTATCGGAAAATACTTTTTCCCTTCCTGGGGAGAATCAGACCAACGACCACAGCTTATGGATGAAGCCCACCGAAATCGTGCACATCCAACGAAATACTTAATATACCTGTTAAGTAACTGGCTATTTTCATCCCAGCTGATATCAGCACTCAGGAATGTCTTTTCCTGGTCAAAATTACTCCAACTAAAGGGCAAGTAAAGATCAAGGGCAGAAAAAGAATTGGTGAAAAACATAGCATTGACTTCGAAGGATAAAAATAAATCCCTTAATTCGTTTATGAAATCCTCGAGGTACTTGTCCCTAAAACTGAGCCAGTCAAAGTACTTCACCAGATCAGAGGGTTTTTTCACCTTTAAGTTTCTCGGGGGTTCCATCTCTTTGAAATCCTTATATTTTCTTCCATAAATACGGTTTAATTTTTTTATATCCTTATACATATCCTCAAGATAATCGGGAAATAGATTTTTGACGATATTTTCCGAATAATTAGCGTCAAATGGTCCAGAATTATGCCCAAAAGACAATTGGTTATCCAGTTGAATCAAAAAAACCGGACCCTTGGGATAGATGTAATTCTTTAATACTGAACTCAATGCGGTAAAATATCTTTTTAAGTAAGTTTTGAAAAAGGGATGATGATAACAGGGCACATAACCTTGCTTTACCTTTACCCTATCTGAGGTTTTTATCGGCTGGTTTTCTGAATCTCTTGCCAAGACATCCGGGCTGGAAAATATGAACTCCGGATAACCGCCGTTTTCCCATTCGGATCCGATATAGGGACCAACTTTTAGTATCACCTTGAAGCCGAATTCCCTTGCTAATTCCAAAAATACCACAAGATCCGTTCTCGAATCGGTCTGTCCCAAGAAATCGAAATCACCTGGTGAGATCTCATGGAGATTCCAGGGAACGCAGGTGGAAATAATCCGAAAACCCGCTTTCTTTATTCTCTCAAAACATACCGACCAGTACCTTTTATCTACCCTGAAATAATGGATCTCAGCTGAAAAAGGATAGTATTCCTCTTTTCCAATTAAAAATTTATTATCTTCTATTGTAATCATTTAAAAGTTGGAAGGCATAACCTATTGATTATATTGAATTTAAAAAATTAAACCCTTCTCTTTAATTTCATTTAAATTTTATATCTAAATTTTGATTTGTCAACAAAAAAATTCCCATTTTTGCATTTTTTTAGATTTTTTTGACAGAAAAGTTCAAGTAAAGTGTGTAATCTTTTGAATAACAACTAATTAAAAACGAAGATGACTTCCCTGGTATAAAAGACTGATTTTTTTATTATGATTTTATAAGTTATTTAATGTCAATTAATTAGAAAAAATAATGCTAAAATTTCCTCCTCGTTCTATCAGACATTAAAGAAATCGGCAAGTTTGAAACAAACTTAATGAAAAAACAAAAACCTTACTGAAAATAGTAAATTGATATTCCCCAGAGGGTCTCTGAAAAAGATGGTGTTTACTCAAAATCCTTATCCTCCTTCAATTTATCCTGAAGCAGTATGATAAAAACCCCCATCCAAAAGACAAAGGATGGGGGTTGGTTATGTACAATTCTCAAGAACCGCTTTTATTTAAGAAGAATCATCTTCTTCATGTCCTCGAACTTATCAGTTTTAACCTTATAGAAATAAATACCGGAGGCAACGGATTTCCCTTTTTCGTTTTTACCGTTCCAGAGAACCTCTCTAATCCCGCTCAGCATAGCCTTATCAGCTAAGGTCTTGACTCTCTGTCCCAGAAGATTAAAGACCTCAACTTTAACCCAGGAGTCCTCCGGCAGATAAAACTTGATTACCGTAGTGGGATTAAATGGATTGGGATAGTTCTGGAAAAGGGTGAAATTCTCAGGAAGAACAGCCTCTTTTCCCTCTTCTTCCTCGACACCTGAATTTCCCTCGAATATAAGACCTGAAACATTGGAAGTTAAAGGAGCAAAACAGAAGGCGTTTGTACCAGGGATAAGCGCGCTGGAAGTATCCCTGAACACGCACCAGTAACCCCCTTTTCCTAACGTGAACTGGAAATTCCCAGATCCATCAGTTTCAGTTGAACAGATCCTGCCTGGAAAAAAGCTTGTGGTAACGTCTTTACCACGAGCGTAAACAAAGACGCCGACATCCGGGGTCGTGCCATCAGATTCTAATGCGGTGCCGCTTATGGTGGCTTTCTCTCCGATAACTCCGGATCGAAAAACTGGGCTGTAAGTTTTAGAATCTATATCTGTGAATTGGAGGTGAACCGGACCTCCTGGTTTGCCCACTGTTGAATCCAACACAATGCTTTTGGTTGTATCCCAATTAGGAACCTGAGTATGATCTCCGTTGAAATAAGCTGTAAACAACTTTTGTTTACCTGAGGTTGCTGGCAAACCAGTTCCCATGAACCAGACAAGACCAGGAGATATAACCTTCGGAGTATAGTTAGCATCCCATATCGAATCTCTCCTGCAGACATCTGGATCACCTACATTTGCGGGTTCGGGAAAAATCAAAGCTGGGCTGTAACCTAATGCCCAACTCTCCCATAATATGGAGTCACATAATATATCCCGGTTCTCCGAGTGATAATAACTTATAGCAAATGAAAGACCATATAAGGATTGATCTGTCCAGACACTGCATACAACAGAAAATGGTAAAGGTCTGACCTGGAATTGATTCCAGGTCTGACTCATCGGCACGCCGTAAATCCAAACTGTATCTGGATCTCCAGGGTCCTGTCCCCAGGTAGAATTAAAAGCCAATATGAGGAAAACAGAAATCAAAGCCAAAAATAATATGCTTCTTTTCATCACCCCTCCTCTTTTTTAAAGGTTAAATTTTTCCCTTTCCCGGGAAATAGTTTTCTGCCGCTCTTTCTATCCTGAAACCAACTATTAATTTTCTAAATCCTCACCTCCTTTTTGAACCAAAAAATAATTCCCTTATCTTAAAAGAACCATTGTTTTGATATCAGAGTACTCTTCGGCTTCTATTTTATAGAAATAGATTCCAGTGGAAACGTCCTCTCCATTCTGGTTTTTGCCATCCCACTCCATCTGTCTTACTCCTTTGGGGAAAAAGCCAAATGCCAGAGTCCTTACCTTTTGTCCCACGATATTGTAGACTTCCAGCTTCACCTCACAATCCCGGGGAAGAGCAAATCTTATCGTGGTATAGGGATTGAAGGGATTAGGATAGTTCTGGAACAGGGCAAAATTTTCAGGCACTGCTTCTTCTTCCTCCTCGACCTCAACTTTTGGAGGTTTGAAATTGATACCCGACGTATCGGTTAGCAAGGGATCGAAACAGTACATTCCTTTGGAGATATCCATGAAAACGCAATATTTCTTCCCCATCAAGACGTTGAACTGGTATATTCCCATCTCATCGGTAAGCGTGGAATCCGTTCTGGATATCTGTATTCCGCTCTCGTATTCATAGAGATATACGGTCTCATCTGACCAGGGAAGTCCAGCTTCGAAATAAACCACACCGCTTATTGTAATCCTGCCGCCGGGAATACCCGGTGACATAAAAACATTGTAAGAGGTATCTTTCCTCAGATAGTTGAAAGTATAAGAGGTAGCAGGATTGGTGCATCCCGCACCGTCCATGCATATGTTGTACTCCCACCCTCCCTTAACCACCCTGAATTTGTAATTGCCCACGCTGTCCGAAAGAACACTGTCCTCCACAAATAAATCACTTCTCACCTGGCCTGAGAGATAAATCCACTGGTTAGCCCAGGTGATTGGAGGGGTCTGGTAAACGGTTCCGGATAAGAAAATATAGCCGCCCAGGGTATCCCCTTCAAAATCGTTGTTCAGAGCGTCCTTCATCAGATTGGTGAAACAGTAAGCCTTTGACGGGGTAAATGTTGCTGTAGTCCTAACGCAATAGCTCCCGCCTTTCAAAACGTTGTACTCGTAATAACCTGAATTATCCGTTCTGATCGTATCGGTGATGGTTCCGGAAAGGTAGATCTTTTTATTTTTCTCAGGATTTGGTGGATTCTTTGTGTAAGCGATTCCGCCGATTACCACCCCTTCTCCCTTGAGGTACTTACCATAAAAATCAATACCAAAAGTATCGGAGGTCAAACTGTCAAAACAATAAGTGTTTACGCTGTCCCTCATCTCAAAAGTGGTGTCCCGGAACACGCACCAATAAGCGTCTTTTCCCACTGTGATTTGGTATATGCCCAGAGAATCGGTTTTAACCATACCGTGTCTCCCCGCTATAAGAAAAGTATCCTCCACACTTATCGACCATCTGTCCTTACCCCGGAAATATACCCGAGCACCGGTATCCGGAGTTACCCCATCAGGTTTGAAAACCTGCCCCTCTATCGTTACCGCCCCTCCTATCAAGCCTTGTCTGAAAACAGGAATCCAATTATTAGATAAATCACTCAAAAACAATGAGTCCTCGAAGGTATATTTTACCGGATCGATTACTATCCCTTTAGTGGTATCCCAGTTCAAAGCCTGCAAATAATCGCTATTAAAATAGGCTTTGAACAACTGATGTTTTCCAGGTGGAAGAGAATAGAAACCAAAAAACTTCATAGACTTCGGAGCAGGAGACTCAGGATCCGAATAAGTAACAGAGTCATTTGTAAATGCTAAGGTGAAACCTGTTATCACATTAGCTGAATCCAAAAAGATGTCGAGATTCTGGGAGTGATAAAAAGTCAAAGGCACTCGTGCTTCATAGATAAGTTGATCCGTTGATATGCTGCAGGTGAGGGCAAAGGTTTTAGGCCATCCGATGGAGGTGATTGTCTCTGTCATCGGAATTCGCGATACCCAGATAGTATCGGGCATATCGGGATCCTGGGCAGATGCAGGGCTGAGACCCAGAGTGGCTAAGATTAAACCAAAAATAACCGCTGTTAATAATTTCCTCATTACTTTACTCCTGATAAGTTTAGAATAGTATATGCTCTTTTATAGATACCAACGTTTTTTATTTTCTATAGCTTGTATTCTCTCTTCCAAAACCTACTTCAACTCTCCGCTTTGAGAGCGCTTTCCATAAAAACTCAAACAATCGTCTCCAGGACTCCAAATGTAAATATATAACAAAATTGGATTTCTTTGTCAATAAAAAAATTTGATTTTTTTTAAACTCATAAAGATCGAGAAAGAAAAAAATGAAATCCGGGCAAGTCTATAAACGCTTTACTTTTTTCGATTTCCGATAAATTAAAGGCTCCTCAGAAGATCAAAATCCCAAGGCCATCGGAGGAGAACTATCTTTAAATCGTTAGTTGGACAACTAAATACAAAGGATCTATAAAAAAATCCATTAAAAGACACCCATCCAATAATATGGGTTAATGAAAAACCATTTAGGCAAAAGAGTTAGGTTTTTATTTGGTGGGCGATAATCAGAGAAAGAAAGCAAAGAAAGCTCTAAAAAACCTTCTTTTAAGTCTTAACCTGCTGTTTTTCCAAAAAATTATGGGATGGGGGAGACTCCCCCATCCCATAATCTGTGTTCATCTCAACAATTCGTAGCTTGATTCTTTTAGTCTTCCCACTTCTCCTGACAATCGCAGTGGATTACAATAGGCTTTCCGAAATAGTATTTCGCCAAGTTAATCACGTCGGTCAGGTTCAGCGCACAGTCACCGTTCACATCAGCCAGGAATCTGAAAGTCTCGGCTCCGGTTCCGAAGTAGTCATTGGCCATATCGATCACATCACTCAGGTTAATCGCACCGGCTGCATCTCTGTTAGCGTTTCCGCACTTGAATGCCCTGACGTAGTTCTTCAGATTATCCAGTCCGGTAGCAGAGGCTACAATCAAGAACTGCATCTCAATCGTATCGGTAACTGCCAGATCAGCAGCTATCTGTTTTCCGGTTATCACCTGATTGTAGTCAGCAATCCTCGAGATAGAGGTATCCACAACAGCGAACCCGGAGTAATTGGTCATCAAAGACCAGAGCGAGTCGGTGTCATAGCCCTCGTTGGGATAGATGTAGATGTCGTTGGCAGTGATAAGAGCGTTAATCGGGTCAACGTCATCGGGATCGTGCCAAGCCACACCGGCAAACAGGTTAGGCTCAGATCCGGCTCCGAATCCTTGCTGATAGAGAAGATTCAGAGACTCATCAAAGCCCGGGGTGTTCAGTGCGTTTCCGGTATCCGAGGGGCAGTCGATGTCAACCGCAATACCAGCCAGAGCGGCAGGATTGGTGGTCGAAACGTCGGAAACATCCCACCATGGAGGCTTGGGGTTCTTGTAGATTTTGACGTGCCACTTTTTGATGAATCTCTCCATAGAGTTAATAGTACCAGAATAGAAGATCTTGTCGTAGTACTCGACCGTCAGCCACCACCACTTCCAATGGAAAGGAGGAAGCGGGTCCAGAGGATTGCATCTGGCTTTTGCTATCTTGGTCTTTACTCCGCCCGCATTCACCGCTTTCATCTCGGTCTCGGCCAGCATGTACCTCTCGTTGAATAAGTATCTGGCAACGTGGGTGGATCCAGCTAATGCATCAGAGCCAATGATTACCGAACCATCGAAAACGGGTCCGAAATCAGGATCCGGCATGATAGCGGGATCGAAGGTCATCGAGGCCGAATCGATCTGGTGACCGATGTTGGAAACGTTGGATTCGGTCAGGTAGAAGGAATTGTTGTAGAATGCGGCGAAAGCCGGTTCCACATACACATCCGAAACCACCACGTGGATGGGAATGTTGATATTGTTGTTTCCGACTCCATCATCCGACACAACGTTAATGTTACCCACCAGCATTTCCTCTGAATACGCGGAAGCGTTGATGTCAAATGTGACCCTATTCGGACAGCCGCCCTCTAAAATCGAGAAGGAGCTGGGAGTGATGTTCGTAATCCACGCCGGCCCAGTAATACCGGTAACGTTAAGGGTAGTAGTTCCAATGCCGGATATCACGATTTCCTTATCTTCAACTGTACCATTGTTGGGAACCGCAATGGCGTTAGGCATTTCGAAACCAGCGGGCATCCAATCGATCCTGGGAAGAGGGGTTATGGTCCACACCGGATACTTGTAGTAGAGGTAGGGGCTGTTAGTCCAGGTGCCCTCATCCATGGGTATTCCGCCTGCATCCCTGTCGTTTACGTATGCAATGTGCAAAAACGAATCCACCCGGGTGGCTAAAGAAGCCCAGTGATCGGAATCGCACTCGTCAGCCACACAGCCGTTGTCAGGGGTATTGGTGATGTTCCTGGGGGCATCCCAGGTAGCTCCATGGGTGGTGGAAACGGAGACGTAAAGCTCTCCTACACCGTACCCAGCAGCGGATACGAGACCCGAGTCGAACTGGGTCCACAAACAGTAAACGTAATCCTGGTTAAGGCTGGGGATTATTCCTACCCCGCCGCTTATCTTGGTCAGGGTCAAATTGAAAACTCCCGGCTCGCTTTCCCAGTTAGCGCCAGCGATGGGCTGCACCCTGATGGTATCGGATCCGCAGATCTTCTCTGTGGCTTTGCTCCAGTGAAAGAGCTTAACGTCGTCCACATCATAGTCATCTTCCGGCTCGTCCCACTTGAAACCGGAGAAGAAAACGTGAAGGTTACCGCTCACATCGTAGCAGGCAGCCAGCTCCATCTCAGCCCGGTACAGGTCTCTCCCCTGTCTCCACTTGGTGCAGTTGTTGTCAGAATCGTAGGGGTCCCGGTCAATGAAATCGTCGAAACTGCTTCCGGCAACCCAGTCATCTCCTCCGTTGGTCGACTCGACGTACCAGATCTCACCTGCGGTCCTCTGATAGCTGGTGTCGTCGGGTACGGGCCAGGTCTCGGTCCATTTCTGCCAGACCAGGGCAACCTTGTTCGAGCCGGGATCAGTAGCAACGATGTAGGCTGTCGGCTCGCTGATATCCACCTCGGCAATGAAGTCGCTGTCCGGGTCGATCCAGCCGCCGTCGAGAACTCTGGGAGTAATTCCAGGAGCTGCGCAGGTCAACAGGGAATAATCCCCATTGGGGGTGCAGCGGATATAACCCAAACCACCGGTACCCGATCCGGTTCCGGTTTTTATCAGAACGTGAATCCGGTTGCTGCCGTCGACGTTTCCATGGGGCCACATTCCGCCCTCCTGCCAGAACTCCTCTGGATCTACCCCTTCACAGGAGTCAGGTATGTCAAACTCTTTTTTGTCATCGAAACCCGGAGCAGTCCTCTCGACCATAAGGGTAGCCCTTCTCTCCGCAGGATCGGGACCAGGATTAACATAGTGGAAAATAGCAACTTCTCTGGAATCCGAGAAGATTGCAAAATGACCGTATCCAGCCCTTTTGCCTCCATGGGTGTAGGAAGCAGCAGTGGTCCAGGCGCCACCCGGAGCCTTATAGGCTTCGTACATGAAACGGTTGGAGGTCATCTCCGGCAAAACCGTGGTCATGTAGGTCGAATGAATTCCATTCTCTCCTGATGTTGCCTGATAGTCGTTACAGATCATCGGGGGAATGGTGCTGTTGTGCTGATAGTCGTAGTAAACGTAACCGATTACGTGGTCATAAGGAGACTCGATTGTCCCTCTGAAAGCTCCCGGAGGAGGAGCGGTTATCAGGTAATCAAGTACGTAACCCGATCCATCCGCAAGGGGTGGATTGGGAAGAGGAGCATGCTTTGTTGCCCACAGGGAAACGCTGAAGATCATAAGGAAAACGAGGGATAACACCAAAACTTTTCTTGCCATCTCTTACTCCTTTCTGTTAAGTTACTCTAAGCCAAACTTCCCTCAAGCCCCTCTCAAATCAACTCTCGCTCGTTTGTTGAAACTCACCTCCTCTCCTTAAATCATTTGAAGTTTAAATGTTGTAGGTTTTTGATGTCAGAGTGATACCTCACCACCTTTCATTTGGTTAAATTTACACTAACATTTTCTTTGAGAATAATTAGCTGCAAGCCAATCAATCTCTTAATACCAAAATGAGAGAAAAATTTTGCGTGTCTTATTTCTAAGTCTTCAAATAATTCTTTGGGCAAAGCCTTTCTAATCATTAATAAAATAAAGAAAAAAATCAATTTTGTCAAGTATTTTTTGAGATTTTTATCTAATTTTTACTTCCCTGTTCTCTTTTGTCTGATAAAGACTTATAAAAAGCCTCTGGATAAATATATCGTCAGATTCAAAAACTTTTTAACCAGAATATAACAATCTCAAGCCATCTATCTTAACTCCTTTTGGTAAAATGACTTAACCTTCATAAGAGGTTCTTCCCCTGAAGAATATCGAGCCATAGGAGGAGCTGGTCCACCTTTGAGCAGGTAATTTGCCAGATAGATCACGTCTCCCAAAGTTATAAATCCATCCCCATCCACATCTCCGGCTTCCATGGGATAAGGTTCAGGACCTCCTTTTAAGAAATAATTAGCCAGGTAAATTACATCACCAAGGTTAACCTCGCCGCTGAAATTGACATCTCCTGGTATATAAGCGATGACTTCTATCTGAACGCTGAAGCTGTCAGCCAGGATTCCATCTGTGGCTATCAATATGATCTGGTACACCGAGTCTGCCTGAGTGCTGTCCGCGGCAAAGGTGAACAGGGCAGTTCCGTTTCCGCTATCGAACAAAGCTGCGTTTGCTGGCAGTGGAGCGGAGGTGAAGCTTGGAATGGTGCTGTCCGGATCGGTTGCCGATATGGTGAAGGATAGAAGTCTCTCCACTCCCGCTATATACTGGCTATCTATGGGAATTATCTCAGGCCGCTGATTTCCAGCTTCCAGAACCGCTATCTGGATCTCTTGAGAATCAGCTAAGGAGGTGGCATCCGTGGCAATGAAAGTCACCCAGAAGGTGTCCTCCTGAGCGTAGTGGGGAGCAAAGGTTAGGGTTCCGCTGAAATCTCCGTTGTCCACAAACTGAGAATTGACAGGGAGGTTAATGGCACTCAAAACCGGTGGAGTGTTATCCGGATCGTTGGACCAGATGGTCAAAACCAGGGTGTCCCCCTCCACCACCGAGGTGTCAGGGATGGGTAAAAGTTCCGGAGGCTGGGGCACGTTCATCACCGTAACCTGAGCCTGTTTCATAGTAAAGGTATCAGGGTAATCAGCATCGTAAGCCATGAAGCCGAAATAATAAAATCCAGCTTGAGAATAATCAGGGGTGAAGGTGAATGTACCTACTCCGTTTCCACTATCCACAAAGGAGGTATTGGGCCACTTGGGACCGTAATCCAAAATGGGTATGGTCAGGTCAGGATCGCTTGCAAAAACGTTAACCCTCAGGGTATCTCCCTCGTACACCGATTGAGCCGAAATGTTTTGAATCTGGGGCATGCGATTAACGTTGTTTACTGTTATCTGAACACTGAGGCTGTCGTATAAAAGCGTGTCCACAGCGTCCACTGCTTTGAAGATTACTGTATAGATGCCTGCCTGGAAATAATCGGGGTTGAATTCAAAGGTTCCGGTCCTGTCCAGATTATCCGTAAAGGTGGCATTGTCGGGCAAGTTATAGGCTTTGAGACTTGGGATGGTGCTATCCGCATCGGTTGCAGCTACCGGGAAAGTCAAGTTCTTGTTCTCGTCAATCTCCTGGGAGGAGACCGGATATAAAATCGGCATCTGGTTCCCTGCCTCGATCACCGTTATCTGCACCAGCTCAGAATCAGCAAGCTGGCCATCCGAGGCTATGAAATTGAGATTGTAGATTTCGGATTGGACGTAAACCGGGGTGAAGGTGAAGAGTCCCCGTCCATTACCACTATCCACCAGACTTGCATTTGCCGGTAAGTTAGGCACACTTAAACTGGGAATGGTGCTGTCCGGATCAACTGCGGATAAAGGAAAGATCAGAGTATCACCTTCGGTAACGCTTTTTGACCCGATGGGGCTCAAAATCGGATATTGATTCCCTGCATCTATTACCTGAACCACCACATCCTCATAATCGGTTAACTCCCCGTCGCTTGCATAGAAAGTTATCTCTTTCAACCCCTGCTGGGCATAATCGGGTGAAAAGGTGAAAGAGCCTTTTCCATTTCCACTGTCCACAAAAGCTGCGTTTCTTGGCAAGGGCTGGCTGGTATAAAGGATAGGAGTGGTTCCATCCGGGTCTATTGCAGAGACAATGAAGGTTAAGGTGTTGCCCTCAGTGACCTTTTTGGTTCCAATTGGAGCCAATACCGGTGCTCTATTGGGCCCCTGATTGATAGTTATGATAACGGTCTCCGATCCGGTCAAAGGTGGACCCTCCGCATCCGAGCACTGGAAGATCACCGTATCCTGTCCCACCTGAGT
>LJUW01000076.1 GCA_001304315.1 candidate division Zixibacteria bacterium SM23_73_2
CATTTTTGCTCTTCTTCTTACCCCCTCCCCCCAAACCCCAGCTCCCTCTTCAAAAACCTTCCGGTATAAGATTTCTCATAAGAAGCAACCTGCTCCGGAGTGCCGCAGGTGACAACGTAACCTCCGTCATCCCCTCCCTCAGGACCCAAATCGATTATATAATCAGCGGATTTTATAACGTCTAAATTATGCTCGATCACCAGAACCGTGTTCCCCATCTCAACCAGACGATTCAAGACCTTCAAAAGCATCTTGATATCCTCAAAATGAAGACCAGTAGTAGGCTCATCCAGGATATAAAAAGTCCTTCCAGTGGCAATCTTGGAAAGCTCAGTTGATAATTTCACCCTCTGAGCCTCCCCACCAGACAAAGTAGTGGCAGGCTGCCCCAGTTTTATATAGCCCAACCCAACGTCAACCAGAGTCTTAAGCTTCCTTTTGATCTTGGGAATGTTAGTGAAAAACCTATACGCCTCATCCACGCTCATCTCCAGGATCTCGGTGATGTTTTTGCCCTTGTATCTGATCTCTAAAGTTTCTCTATTATACCTTTTCCCCTTGCAAACCTCGCACTGAACGTAAACATCAGGAAGAAAATGCATCTCGATTTTTATAATGCCATCACCCTCACAAGCCTCGCACCTACCCCCCCTGACATTGAAAGAAAATCTGCCAGCTTTGTATCCCCTGACCTTAGCCTCCGGAATCTGGGCAAATAGCTCCCTTATGGGAGTGAAAACTCCAGTGTAGGTTGCAGGATTTGATCTTGGGGTTCTCCCGATGGGAGACTGGTCGATATTAATAACCTTATCTATTTTATCCAGCCCATCAACTTTCTCATAAGATAAAGGGGAGGTCTTGTGACTGTAAAAATGGTTGGCTAAAACCCGGTACAGAGTCTCGTTTATCAGGGTCGATTTTCCTGAGCCTGAAACTCCGGTTATGCAGGTGAAAACACCTAAGGGAATGTCAACTTTTATCTTTTTTAAGTTGTTTCCAGCTGCTCCTGAGATCGAAAGAAAATCACCGTTATCCTCTCTCCGATACTCCGGGGTTGGAATGGAAAGTTTTCTGGACAGGTATTTTCCGGTCAGTGATTTCCTGCTGCGCTCGATCTCTTTGGGGGTCCCCTTGGCAACCCCCCAACCGCCAGCTTTACCTGCTCCTGGTCCCAAATCGATAACGTAATCCGCTGATTTAATAGTCTCCCGATCGTGCTCCACCACCAGAACCGTGTTTCCTAAATCCCTCAGCTCCATTAAGGTATTCAAAAGCCTTTTGTTGTCCCTCTGGTGAAGTCCCACTGAGGGCTCGTCCAGGATATATAAAACCCCGACCAGCCTGGAGCCGATCTGGGTGGCAAGTCTTATCCTCTGTGCCTCCCCTCCTGAGAGGGTGCTGGCTGATCTATCCAGGGTCAGGTAATCCAGGCCAACGTCGATCAAAAATCCCAGTCTCTGGTTGATCTCCTTTAAAACCTGCTTGGCAATGTGCTTCTGTTTTTTGGTGAGCTTTAAATTATAAAAGAACTTCTTTGACTCCTTTATCGATAAAGCGGTTATCTGGTTTATGGAAAGCCCTCCCACCTTGACAGAGAGACTTTCCTTTTTCAGCCTTGCCCCTTCGCATATGGGGCAGGGTCTAACCCGCATAAATTTCTCGATCCAGTCCCTCACCGCCTCAGATTCGGTCTCCTTGTATCTTCTCTCTAAATGGGGAACCAGCCCCTCAAAGGTATCCCAGTACTCCCCGCCCCCTTTACCGTTCTCGTACTCCCACTCGAACTTTACCTCCTCCTTTCCGGAGCCGTGAAGTAAAACCTCTTTAACCCTCTCCGGCAATCTCTTAAATGGGGTGTAGAAATCGAATTTGAAATGATCGGATAGTGCCTCCAGCTTGTGCTCGTACCAGGAGCCAAAGGGTATTCCCCAGGGAGCCAGGGCGCCCTGGGCTATGGTTAACTTGGAATCAGGAACGACCAGGTCAGGATCAATGTCCATCCTGGTTCCCAAACCCGCGCAGGCAGGGCAGGCACCGTAGGGGCTGTTAAAGGAAAACATCCTGGGGGTAAGCTCATCGTAGGAGATGTTGCAGAAGACGCAGGCATAATGCTCGGAGAAGAGATGCTCCTCTTTTCCGTTAACGTCGATCAAGACGATTCCAGAGCCTAATTTTAATGCTGTCTCCACCGAATCGGCAAGCCTTGTTTTTATCTTATCCGAGACAACCAATCTATCAACTACAACTTCGATATTATGCTTTTTGTATTTGTCTAGCTGTATATCCGAATCCAGCTCGGTTATTTTGCCATTGACTTTTACCCTTACGTATCCCTCCCTTCTCACCTCGTCGAAAAGCTCTTTGTATTCCCCTTTCCTTCCCCTGACCAGAGGAGCCAAAACCTGGATTTTAGTACCGGAATCCATGGACAAAACCGAATCGACTATCTGCTCCGCTGTCTGCTGGGAGATTTTCCTACCGCATTTGTAACAGTAGGGGGTTCCAACCCGGGCGAAAAGAAGTCTTAAGTAGTCGTATGTCTCGGTGATGGTTCCTACGGTCGATCTGGGATTTTTGGCAGCGGTTCTCTGTTCTATGGATATGGCAGGGGATAATCCCTCGATGAAATCCACGTCCGGCTTCTCCATCATCCCTAAGAATTGCCTTGCATAGGCAGAAAGTGATTCCACGTACCTTCTCTGCCCCTCAGCATAAATCGTATCGAAAGCCAGAGAGGACTTGCCCGAACCAGAAAGCCCGGTAATCACCACCAGCTTACCCCGGGGAATCTCCAGGTCCACGTTTTTGAGATTATGCTCCCGGGCATTCTTTATTCTAATGGCGTCTTTGAACATTTTTTCGAAATTTTCAAGCTAACTCAAAATATACGCACAAAGCTACATTTGTGCAAGGGGATTTGAAAAACCGGATTTGGGAGTGTCAGCCTCCTGGAGTGTCAGCCTTTCCGGGACGGACAGGTAGGCTGACTTGGTCAAGCAAAGCTTGGCCTTATTTTATATTCATAGAGCAAACCCTTGGGGTTTGCAAGTCAAGCTAAAGCTTGACAATCCAAAATTACAGAAAAAATCAAGAAAACTTAGATTTTACTTAAAAATATCCTTGCTTTTTGGAAAAATTTTGTATATTTATAGATTCTTAAAAAATTAAATCTGGAGGATAAGATATGCCCAGAGCGAAAAAGCCCAAAGCCAAGAAAGCGAAAAAGACTGAAACTAAGAAAGTTAAGATTACAAAAAAGGCAATAAAAAAGGCGGTCAAAAAGGTAAAAGAGCCTGAGATCAAAGAAAAATTCGTCTACTTTTTCGGGGGTGGAAAAGCCCAGGGCGGGGAGAAATTAAGGGACCTTCTGGGAGGAAAAGGTGCTGGTTTAGCCGAGATGACCAATATCGGGATACCGGTTCCCCCGGGATTCACCATCTCCACCCAGATGTGCAACCTCTTCTACGACAGGGACATGAATCTTCCCCAGATATTGATGCAGGAGGTTCGGGAAAACCTCAAGAAGGTGGAAAAGCTGATGGGAGCTAAATTCGGCGATCTCAAAAACCCTTTGCTCTTATCGGTCAGGTCCGGGGCCAAGTTCTCCATGCCCGGGATGATGGATACCATACTGAATCTGGGTCTAAACGAGGAGACCACCGAAGGGCTTATCCAGAAGACCGGAAACGAGAGATTCGCCTACGATTCCTACCGACGCTTTATCCAAATGTTCGGAAGCGTGGTTTTGGGAATAGACAAAAACGAGTTCGAGAAGATAATAGAGAAAAAAAAGGAGCATCACCGGATAAAGATGGACACCTCCCTTATGGTGAGTGATTTAAAGGACATAATCTCCAAATTCAAGAAAAAGATAAAGAGCAAAACCGGGGAGGAATTCCCCCAGGATCCGTTCCTTCAGCTTTTGATGTCGATCGAGGCGGTTTTCAAATCCTGGAACAATCCCCGGGCGATTCATTATCGCAAGCTCAACCAGATCCCCTCGGATTTGGGAACCGCGGTAAACCTGCAGGCCATGGTCTTCGGCAACATGGGGGATGATTGTTTGACCGGGGTGGGCTTCACCCGCAATCCCTCCAACGGGGAGAACCTGCTTTTCGGCGAGTATCTGGTCAATGCCCAGGGCGAGGATGTGGTAGCAGGAATAAGGACCCCCAAGCCTCTGGAGAAGCTAAAAAAGGAAAGGTCGGAGATTTACAAAAAGCTTCTGTCCCTGACCAAAAAATTGGAAAAGCATTACCAGGACATCCAGGATTTCGAGTTCACCGTTCAGCAGGGTAAGCTCTTCATGCTCCAGACCCGCCGGGGTAAAAGGACCGCCCATGCAGCAGTAAAGGCCGCAGTCGACATGGTAAAGGAGAAGCTGATTTCCAAAGAGGAAGCCATCAGGAGAATCGAGCCAGCCCAGCTGGATCAGCTTCTGCATCCGGTTATCGATCCGGATGCCAAATTAGAGGTAATAGCTCGGGGATTAGCCGCATCCCCGGGGGCTGCATCCGGGAAGATCGTCTTCTCGGCCGAGGAGGCGGTCAAACTCGCAGAGTCGGGAGAGGACGTTATCATGGTGAGAAAGGAGACCAATCCCGACGACATAAGCGGAATGGCTGTTGCCAGGGGGATCTTGACCAGCCGGGGTGGGATGACCTCCCATGCCGCGGTGGTGGCTCGGGGAATGGGCATACCCTGCGTGGTTGGGTGCGAGGAGATAAAGGTGAACGAGGAAAGAAAGGTCTTCACCGTCAAAGGATACATCCTCAGGGAAAAGGAAAGCATCTCCGTAAACGGAACCACCGGCGAGGTGATTTTGGGAACTGCTCCCACCATAAAGCCGGCTCTGACCGGAGAGTTCGGTGAGTTTATGGAGTGGACCGACCAGATAAGAAAACTCGGGGTCAGAACCAATGCCGACGTTCCCAAGGATGCTGAGCAAGCTATAAAATTCGGGGCTGAGGGAATAGGCCTGTGCAGAACCGAACACATGTTTTTTGCCAAGGATCGCCTTCCTCTTGTCCGGGAGATGATCCTGGCCAAAACCAGGGAGGAAAGGGAACAGGCATTAAACAAGCTTCTCCCCTTTCAGAAATCGGATTTCAAGGGCCTTTTCGAGGTGATGAAGGGATTTCCTGTTACCATCAGAACCCTGGACCCGCCCTTGCACGAATTTCTGCCTAAAAAAGAGGAGCTTTTGGTGGAGATAACCGAGCTAAGAATGAAAAACGAGGAGCCTGAAAAATTAAAGGAGAAAGAAGAGCTTCTGGCCAGGGTGGAGGAGTTGTCCGAGTTCAACCCCATGTTGGGTCACCGGGGCTGCAGGCTGGGGATCGTCTATCCGGAGATCACCGAGATGCAGGTCAAGGCGATATTCGAGGCAGCCTGCGAGCTGGCTAAAAAGAAAAAGGTGGTGGTTCCCGAGGTGATGATTCCCCTGGTGGGAACCCTGGAGGAGTTTGTAAATCAGAAGGAGATCGTAGTCAGGGTTGCTGAGGAGACCATTAAAAAATACAAGGTTAAGTTGAAATATCTGGTGGGCACCATGATCGAGATTCCCAGGGCTTCATTGACCGCTGATGAGATCGCTACTGAGGCAGAGTTTTTCTCCTTCGGCACCAACGACATGACCCAGATGGTCTACGGCTACTCCAGGGACGATGCCGGCAAATTCATAAGATACTACATCGAGCACGGAATCCTGTCCCAAGATCCTTTCGTCTCAATTGACCAGAAAGGGGTGGGACAGATAGTTGCCATGGGGGTCAAAAAGGGAAAGGACTCACGGAAAGATCTCAAGGTCGGAATATGCGGAGAGCACGGGGGTGACCCGGAATCGATAATCTTCTGCCACAAGATCGGTCTGGATTACGTGAGCTGTTCTCCCTACCGGGTTCCGATCGCCAGATTGGCAGCAGCCAAGGCGGTGGTGGGAACCGAAGATTATACAACCGCTTAGTCTCTTAATATCCTGATCTTTAATTAAGGCTCCTTTCTATACCAGGAGCCTTTTTGTTTATAGGGAGTTTTTATGTTAAAAACTTGTAAACGGCAAAAGGTCTAATCTTTAGGATCTAAGAAATTCCAAAAGTAGCTTTTGCAATCGTAACCACAGAGGATTTTTCTGTTGACTTGAGAGTTTTTTATATTAGTTTTCGTGTTAGACCTGATATTACATCCTGCCAGGTGTGGGTACCTGGAAGGCACAGATTAAAAGATTAAGATGAATCTGCCCAATAAGCTTACCATATCCAGGATTTTACTTTCGCCTGTTTTCATGGTTCTGATTTTAGTGGACAGCCTCTATTCCATGTATTTCGCCACTTTAGTCTTTGTTCTGGCTGCTTTAACCGATCTCTATGATGGTTACCTGGCAAGAAAAACCGGAGTGGTGACCGGGTTCGGGAAGTTCATGGACCCTTTGGCTGATAAGATCTTAACCTCCACCGCCTTTGTCTCCTTCGTTGCCTTAGGCTACGTAAAAGCCTGGATGATTCTGACCATTATCGTCAGGGAGTTTCTGGTAACCGGGCTGAGGACCCTTGCTGCATACAGGGGGATAGTCATAATGCCGACCTTTTTAGCCCAGGTGAAAACCACCTCTCAGATGGTAGTTATTTTCATTATACTGCTTTACACCAATCTGGATATGACCTTAGTATCTATGGGCCATAATCCCGGACTTTTTGAGCAACATGTGGTTTTAAAAGTATTTGACGGGATGGTCTTCATATCCATGGTGTTAACCGTTTTAACCGGACTTGATTACCTGGTTAAAAGTGCAACAATTCTAAAAGGAGTATTAAGATAAAATTTGAAAGACTTTCTGGTTAAATTTCTTTCAACCTCTTTCTTCGTTGGATATTTCCCTAAAGCTCCGGGAACGGTTTCAAGCTTTTTGATTTTAGCTGTTGTTTGGTTTCTCTTCCCTGAGAACCAGATACACCTGGTAACTTTGGCGGTGATTTTGCTGGCTATCAATATATTAGTAACAAAAAGAGCAGAGGAGATTTTCGGAGAGGACTCAAGAAAAATCGTTTTGGACGAATCCTTGGGAATGGTTGTATCGTTGTTATGGATTCAAAAAAGTTTGCTTTTTTACTTTTTAGCCTTTATCTTATTCAGAGCAACGGATGTAATAAAACCTTTTCCCATAAGGGAACTGGAAAAGATTAAGGGCGGATGGGGAGTAATGTTGGATGATTTTTTAGCGGGAGTTTATACCAACTTGATTTTGCAGTTATTAATACTCATTTTTTAAAAAAAGTGGTATGAAAGCTGAGATAATAACCATCGGGGACGAGATCTTATCCGGTCAAACCACCGACACCAACTCAGCCTACCTGGGTGAGAAGCTGAGCCAGTTGGGGATTGAGATAACTTTCAAAACCAGCGTAGGAGACGACATCAAAAACATCTCCGAGGCAATCCATAACGCTTTGAACCGGGCTGATCTGGTGATCACCACCGGTGGTCTTGGTCCCACCAACGACGATCTGACCAAAAAGGCTGTGGTAAAGGTATTTAAAAGGAACTTGATTTTTCACGAGGAGATCTTAAAAAAGATTGAGGGGAATTTCAGAAAAAGGGGGATCCCCATGCCCAAGATAAACCAAAACCAGGCATTGATTCCCCAGGGTTCAAAAGCACTGGATAATCAGTGGGGCACAGCTCCTGGAATATTAATCGAGGAGAGAAGAAAGCTTTTTTTCGCCCTTCCGGGAGTTCCCCTGGAGATGAGAACGATTACCGAATCCGGGGTTTTGAATATACTCCAGAAGAAAACCAAAACGTTGTTCTTTCAGAAAAGATTAAAAACCACCGGGATCCCAGAGTCTTATATTTATGAGAAAATAGAGAACTTACTAAAAGCAAAAACCGGCGTGAAAATTGCTTTTTTGCCCAGTTTTTTAGGAGTGGACATCAAGCTTACCTCAGAATCGGAAAAGAGACTGATAGAGGTTGAACAGAAGATAAAAAAGATCTTGGAAAACAATTTCTACGGAGAAGGGGACATCACTTTAGAGGAGGTTGTGGGAAAGCTTCTTCTGGAGAAAAAAAAGACTATCTCTGTGGCTGAATCCTGCACCGGTGGTTTGATCGGAAAGAGGTTCACCAATATTTCCGGCAGCTCCCAGTGGTTTGAAAGGGGTGTGATAACTTACAGCAACCAGTCAAAAACAGAGCTTTTAGGCGTTCCTGAAGAATTCTTAGAAAAGCACGGTGCGGTATCCGAACAGGTTGCGATTCTGATGGCTGAGGGAGTTAAAAGAATATCCAGAACAGATTATGGCCTCTCCTCAACCGGAATCGCCGGACCTACTGGAGAAACTCCGGAAAAACCGGTGGGGCTGGCATATATTGGTTTTGCTCACGAGAACGATTCCTTTGCCGAGAAACATATATTCGGTGAGGATAGAAACACCAATAGGGAGAGAACCGCCCAGGCAGCTCTGAATTTAGTGAGACTTTTTTTAGAGAAATAAATCATGATGAATTGCTTCAAGATAACATATTTAATAATGAATTAGAAAAAATGAGAACCTTCATCGCAGTCGAGTTGCCTGAGGACATCAAAAGAAAAATAGAGGAAGTTCAAAATCCCTTGAAAAAAACAGATACCTATGTCAGTTGGGTCAAACCAAAAAACGTCCACTTAACCTTAAAATTCTTGGGGGAAGTGGAAGAGAATCGAATTGAAGACGTTTTCTACGGGACTGAGAAAGCTCTGAAGGGAGCAAAAAGTTTCACTCTTAGCTTAAAGGATATGGGAGGATTTCCCAATCTACAAAGACCAAAGGTCATCTGGGTAGGGGTTGATAAAGGAGAAAAAGAGCTTGCGGTTATGCAGAAAGATATCGAAGAAGAGCTTCTGAGAGTCGGTTATCCCAAGGAAGGAAGGGCTTTCTCGCCCCATCTTACCATCGGAAGGGTAAAATCTGCAAGAAACATAGAAAAACTCGTAGCATTAATTGAGAAGACCACTTTTCAAACACAGGAGGTGAAAATAGATGAAGCTGTGGTGATGAAATCCCAGCTTCATCCTCAGGGAGCGATCTATACGCCTCTGAGAAAGATAAAGCTGTTGAATTCGTAACCCACCTTGCCCACAAGGTGGGTAAAAAACACAGGTTGCCTGCCGAGTAAGGAGATAACCCGTGTTACAAAACTTTTAATGTAAAACGGAGGAAAAAATGGCTGAGATGTTACCAGAAAGAAAGAAGGCATTGGAGCAGGCAGTAACCCAGATCGAGCGGCAGTTCGGAAAGGGCTCGATTATGAGGCTGGGGACCGAATCCCTGGGGTTATCGATTCCGATCATCCCCACAGGATCACTTGCACTGGATTATGCCATAGGTGTAGGAGGTGTTCCCAGAGGAAGGGTGGTGGAGATATTCGGCCCCGAGGCTTCTGGAAAGACCACCTTAGCCCTGCACATCATCGCCGAGGCTCAGAAAAAAGGAGGGGTGGCAGCTTTCATCGATGCCGAGCACGCAGTGGATCCATCCTATGCCCAAAACCTGGGAGTGGATATCGACAATCTCCTGCTCTCCCAGCCGGATACCGGAGAGCAGGCATTGGAGATAGCTGATACCCTGGTTAGAAGCGGGGCGGTGGATCTGATAGTGATCGATTCGGTTGCGGCTTTAGTTCCCCGGGCGGAGATAGAGGGTGAGATGGGAGATTCCCACATGGGTCTTCAGGCCAGGCTTATGTCCCAGGCTTTAAGAAAGCTAACCGCTACCATCTCCAAATCCAAAACCTGCGTGCTTTTCATCAACCAGACCAGGATGAAGATCGGGGTGATCTTCGGAAACCCGGAGACCACCACCGGCGGGATGGCTTTGAAATTCTATTCCTCGGTAAGAATGGACATTCGCAGGATAGCCTCGATAAAGGAAGGACAGGAGATAATCGGTTCAAGGAACCGGGTTAAGGTGGTGAAAAATAAGGTCGCCCCACCTTTTAAGGATGCTGAGTTCGACATCATCTATGGAAAGGGGATCTCCAGAGAAGGTGAACTTTTGGATCTGGGAGCCCAGCACAAGGTAGTCGAAAAATCCGGAACCTGGTTCTCCTACAAGGAGGAAAGACTGGGGCAGGGAAAAGAGAACGCCAAGCAGTTTCTGGTTGAGCATTCTGATATTGCCCAAAAAATCGAAAGCGAGATCAGACAAAAACTGAATCTTCCCACAGAGATAAAACAGGAAAAGCCAAAGGAAGAGAAAAAATAAGTTTTGACAAAAGAGAAAAGAATTTCCAGAATCGAATCCCAGAAAAAAAACCAAAAAAGAATATCGGTTTTTCTGGATGGAGAGTTCGCTTTTGGACTGGATCAGGAAACTTTCTTTAGATTCGGACTGAAAAAAGGTGATATTTTAAATAAGAAGAAACTAAACCAGATATTAGATTCTGAAAAAAAAATAAAGGTAAAAAACGCAGCATTGAATTTTTTATCTTATAGAGCTCGTTCAGAAAAAGAGATAAAGGACAGGTTAAAAAGAAAAGGCTACTCCAGAAAACTAATAGATGAGGTTATCTCGGATTTAAAAAGACTGAATTTTTTAAACGATTACCAATTTGCCTTAAACTGGATAAAGGACCGGCTGGATCATAAACCCCGAGGAGAAAAGTTATTAAGAGCAGAGCTTTTAAAATTGGGGATAAAAGAAGAGTTTATTGAAAAATCATTGGAGGAAGCCTATCCAAAGAATAATGAAAAGGAGATAGCTTTGGGATGTCCGACTTTTTATTAAGACGGGGTTTTTCGTATGAGGTGGTAAAGGAGGTTTTAGAGGATTTTTTTGAGACAGAGGATTAAATGAGAAGTGATGAGATAAGAAAGAATTTCCTGGATTTTTTCAAAGAGAAAAAGCACAGAATCGTGCCCAGCTCCTCTTTGATTCCGGAGGACGATCCCACCCTTCTTTTCACCAATGCGGGAATGAACCAGTTTAAAGACATCTTATCCGGCAAAAAGAGGTCAGATTTCAAAAGGGCTGCCTCCTCCCAGAAATGCATAAGGGTATCCGGAAAACACAATGATTTAAAGGAAGTGGGAAAGGACACCTATCATCATACTTTTTTCGAGATGCTGGGAAACTGGTCCTTCGGCGATTACTTCAAAAAGGAGGCGATAATCTGGGCCTGGGAATACATAATCCAGGTGTGCAAGCTTCCTAAGGAAAGGTTATGGGTAAGCGTTTTCAAAGACGATGATGAAGCTGAGAAGCTCTGGTATGAGAATACGGACATAATCAAAGGTCGGGTATTAAGGTTCGATGAAAAGGAGAATTTCTGGGAGATGGGAGAGGTGGGTCCCTGCGGTCCCTGTTCGGAGATACATTATGACCGGGGTGAAAAATTTAAATGCGAAAAGCCGGACTGCGGGGTAAACTGCGGGTGCGGAAGGTTCGTGGAGCTGTGGAATCTGGTCTTCATGCAGTTTTACCGGGATGAAAAAGGGACACTATCCGACCTTCCAGCCAAAAACGTTGACACCGGAATGGGATTTGAAAGATTGGTTGCAGTACTTCAGGGAGTTGACTCCAACTATGACACCGATTTATTCACCCCCATTATTCGAAGAACAGAGGAGATTACTAAAAAACAGTATTCAGCAGGCAATAGGCAGACCAAGGAATCAGATTATCAGGAATCCTTCAGGGTGGTAGCTGACCACATCCGGAGCTTGAGCTTTGCCATCGCTGACGGAGGCATACCTTCCAACGAGAGAAGGGGATACGTTCTGAGAAGAATCCTGCGTCGGGCAGCAAGGCATGGGAGACTTCTGGGTTTGCACAAGCCTTTTCTTTATATGCTCTCCAGCGTGGTGGTGGACAGCATGGGTAAAATCTATCCCGAGCTCGAGGCAAAAAAGGAGCACATCGCTCTGGTTTTAAAATCGGAGGAGGAAAGATTTGAGGAGACTTTAGATTTAGGGTTGGAGCTTTTCGAGAAAGTAGCTGAAAAGGTCTCAGAGGAAAAAGGAAATGTCATCCCGGGAAAAGATGCTTTCAAGCTGTATGATACTTATGGATTCCCCCTGGATCTAACCCAGGTTATGGCTCAGGAGAAAAATCTGGAGGTTGATCTTTTGGGTTTTGAAAAAGAGATGGAAAAGCAAAGGGAAAGGAGCAAGGATTTCAAGATCGCTTTCGGAGAAACGGTGGAATCTGCCTCCGAGGTGGAGATCGACAAAGAAAAAGCTTTTTTGGGCTACGATGATACTGTGCTTGAAACTAAAATAGTTGACTGGAAAAAAGAAAACCAAAATTATATAATATTTCTTGAAAGCACACCCTTTTACGCTGAGGCAGGTGGACAGATAGGAGATACCGGAAAGATCATAGGCAAAGATTTTGAGATTGAGATTACCGATACTATTAAAACCAAAGGGGAGCAGATAGCCCATATCGGAAAATCTCTTAAGGGAAAGCCAAAAAGGGGAAAGGTAAAAGCTCAAGTAGACAAAAAGAGAAGAAAATCGATAATGCGCAACCATACCGTAACCCACCTTTTACACAAAGCTTTAAAGGAGACTTTAGGTGAACATGTAAATCAATCCGGTTCTCTGGTTGCTCCGGACAGATTAAGATTCGACTTCACCCACTTTAAGGGACTTGATCCCGCTGAGCTGGAAACTGTTGAGCACAGGGTAAACCAGATGATCTGGGAAAACCTGCCGGTAAAAGCACCTTCTGAAAGAAAAGACTACGTGAGTTTTGAGGATGCAAAAAAGAAAGGCGCAACCGCACTCTTCGGTGAGAAATACGAGGATAAGGTTCGGGTCGTGGAGATCGGAGACTATTCCATGGAGCTTTGCGGTGGAACCCACGTCAGGGCAACCGGGGAGATAGGATTCTTCAAGATATTATCCGAGACCAGCATAGCATCGGGCATAAGGAGGATCGAAGCGGTAACCGGGGAAGAAGCTTATAAGTTGGTCAAGGAACAAAGAGTGATCTTAGATAGCCTTGAAGAAGTTCTAAGGGTCAAGGGTCAGGGACTTATTGACAGAGTCGAGCAGCTTTTGAAAACCAATAAGCTATTGGAAAAGGAACTGAAAAAAGGTGAAACCAAAAAAGCCAAAGAGAAGATAGAAAAACTGTCAGAAAAAGCAGAGGAGTTTGATGGTATCAAAATAATTACGCATAAAGCCAAAATCGAAAAAAGGGAAGAGCTTTTGGAATTAGCTGATGCGGTAAGGGATAAAATGAAAAAAAGCATCGGGGTTCTGGCTGGGATAATCGATAAGAAAATCGCCCTTGTTGCAGTGGTCACAGATGATTTAATTAAGGAGAAGGGGTTGAAAGCTGGGGACATCGTAAAAGAGGTAGCCAGGCTAACCGGTGGCTCGGGAGGAGGAAAAGCGCACCTGGCTTTTGCAGGGGGAAAAGATATCTCCAAACTGGATAAGGCATTAAAAGAAGTGCCCAGGATCGTGAAAAAGATGTTGAAATAGATTTACAAACTTGGAGTGTGCGAAGCATCTAAACGATAAACCTTTAGGTTTACAAGAATACATCTTGCACATCTATTAAAAACCGAAATATTGCACTCCAAAAAATCAAAAGATAGTGACTGTTTACCAACAATTACTAAAAGTCAAAGAGCAAAAAGGAGCAGGCTTTTTAGTTCTGATAGACCCTGATCGACTCAAACCCGAAGAGATCCAAAAGTTAGCTATAAAATCTCAGGAAGCTGAAGTTGACGGATTTTTAATCGGGTCAAGTTTACTGTTAACCAACAGGTTCGATCAAGCGGTAAAGGAGCTGAAAAGCTCAACCTCCCTTCCGGTCATCATCTTTCCTGGAAGCGCCTATCAGGTATCCAGACATGCTGATGCCATCCTTTTCCTCTCCCTTATCTCCGGAAGAAACCCTCAGCTATTAATCGGCGAGCAGGTTAAGGCAGCTCCTCTGGTAAAGGATTATGGCATTGAGCCCATTCCCACTGGTTATCTGATAATCGAATCCGGAAGAAGAACCGCTGTTTTATATATGAGCAACACCCAGCCCATACCCAAAGATAAGCCTGACATAGCTTGTGCCCATGCTTTGGCAGCCCAGTATTTGGGGATGAAAATGATATTTCTGGAAGCTGGCTCCGGTGCGGAGAACCCCGTTCCTGATGAGATAATCAAAGCAGTGAAAGAATTCGTCTCTATACCCATTATAACCGGTGGTGGAGTGAAAACTCCAGAGCAGGCAAGATCAAAGGTCAAGAGTGGAGCAAGCTTTGTGGTGGTGGGAAATGCTTTGGAGAAAAACTCGGAGGGCTCTATATTATGTGAATTTGCAGAGGCGATACATTGGAAGAAATAAAAGTAGGTCGATCCGAAGGATCGATCCTTTGGATCGATTTTCCAAAATCGACTATTCTATTGTCGAGATTGGAATCTCGACCTACTGATACTAGGAGGTTTTTATGGTCAAACACACGACGTTAAAAACATTTATTTTGTTGACTATTCTTCTTTTATGGTCATTCCCCACCTTTGCTCAGGTTGATACTGCCTGGGTCAGAAGATATAATGGACCTGTAAACAAAGATGATTATGCTAATTCCATTGCCGTGGACGGATCTGGCAATATCTATGTTACCGGATACATCGATGGCGGCGGAGTTATTTCTTTTGACTACGCCACCATAAAGTACTCTCCAAACGGAGATACTGCCTGGGTAAGAAGATATAACGCACCAGGAAACTGGGATGATCATGCATTTGACGTAGCTGTAGATACCGGTGGCAATGTCTATGTCACCGGAAGCAGTTACGGTACTGGGATTGATCCAGACTTTTCAGACTATGCCACCATAAAGTATCATCCCAATGGAGATACCGCCTGGGTGAGAAGATACAATGGACCAGGAAATGGCAGGGATCGGGCTTGCCGATTGGCTGTTGACGATTCAGCTTACGTCTATGTGACTGGAAGAAGTTGGGATAATGGAACCGGTGATGACTATGCTACCATAAAGTATTCTCCCGAGGGAGATACTGTGTGGATCAGAAGATACAATGGACCGGGAAATGGGGATGATTGGGTTTACGGCCTGGCTGTTGACGATTCCGCTTATGTCTATGTGACTGGACGGAGTGAGGACAGTGCTAACTTTTGGGGTTATGCCACCATAAAGTATTATCCCAACGGGGATACTGCCTGGATAAGAAGATACAACGGACCGATAGAGGGTATGGATTTTGCTGAGGCTATAGCCGTGGATAGCTCAGGTAATGTCTATGTTACCGGAGCCAGTTATGGCACCGGGATCCATCCAGACTATTCTGACTATGCTACCATAAAGTATTATCCCAATGGGGATACCGCCTGGGTGAGAAGGTACAATCGGCCGGGAAATGGTCTTGATTATGCCAAAGCTATAGCTGTTGATAGTTCGGGCAATGTCTATGTAACTGGATTCAGTGACAGTGGTGGTTCAAAGCATGATTACGCCACCATAAAGTATTATCCCGACGGAGATACTGCCTGGGCAAGGTTATATAATGGACCGGGAGACTCCACTGATGTAGCCAGTGCTCTACAAGTAGATAGTTCGGGCAATGTCTATGTGACCGGAGGTAGTTACGGTAGTGGCACAGGTGAGGATTATGCCACCATAAAGTATTATCCCAACGGAGATACTGCCTGGGTGAAAAGATACAACGGACCGGGAAATGGCGGTGATGGGGCTCGAGCTATGGTAATCGACGGGTTAGGGAACGTCTATGTGACCGGAGTAAGTGAAGGAGGGGAAACTTCTTTAGACTATGCTACCATAAAATACTTGCAAGATGAAGTATTTGTCGAAGAGGAAAATCAAGATAATATCGTTAATTCCTTTACCCTGTCCCAGAATTACCCCAATCCTTTCAATCCTCAAACGGCCATCGAATACACTCTTAATTCTCCTTGCTGCGTCACCTTAAAAATCTATAATATCAGAGGACAGTTAATTAAAGCACTGGTGGATGTAAATCAAAACAAAGGATTTCACCGAATAACCTGGGATGGAAAAAACGAGAAGGGAGAAGAAACATCAAGCGGAATATATTTTTGCAGACTTAAAGCAGGAGATTATGTTATAACTAAAAAAATGGTAAAATTGAAATAAAAATGTAGGGGAGGCCCTTGTGGCTTCCCTAAAAAAGGAACGGGCGGGGACAAGCCCCGCCCCTACACATTAATGAAACAGGATAAAGAAGAAAAAAAATCGATTGCAAAAAATCAAATAGAAGATAGCATCAAGCTAAAAGAGAAAATAAAATCGGATGAGATATTAGAAAAAATCGTCGAGATCTCAGATATTCTATCTGATTGCATAAAAAACGACGGTAAGATCCTTCTTTGTGGAAATGGTGGGTCCGCTGCTGATGCCCAGCACATAGCTGGAGAACTAGTGGTCAGATTAACCTCCGATTCGCAAAGAAAGGGGCTTCCTGCAATGGCCTTAACCTCTAACCCATCGGTTGTTACTGCCTCAGCTAATGATTTCGGGTTCGAGTCTGTATTCGCCAGACAGATCGAGGCTTTGGGAAAAGAAAAAGATATTCTAATTTTGATCTCGACCTCCGGCAACTCGCCCAATCTTCTAAAAGCTGCTGAAACAGCAAAGGGACTAAATATCAAAACAATAGGTCTTCTGGGAAAAGGGGGTGGAAAGCTTACCAGTCTTGTGGCTCATTCCCTGTTGGTTCCTTCGGATGATACCCAGAGAATCCAGGAGGTTCACATAACCATCGGTCACATTTTGGTATCGCTTGTAGAAAAAAATCTTATGCTCTAACTTCCACATGAGCAAAAGACCTTCAACTCTCATAATGCAGAATCAAGCCCTCCCCCAAAATCTATTCAAGTTCGGATTCATCCTTTTCGTGTTCTTCTCGCCGTTTTCGGTAGCAGGCTCACAAATCGGTTTGGCCATTGCCATTTTGGGATGGCTTTTGAAATTTACTCAGCAGAAAAAAATCCTCTGGGAAAGGTCCTTCTGGGACAGGCCCATACTTTATTACCTGGGAGCGTCTTTAGTCTCCGTTTTCTTCTCCTATAATTTCAGAATCTCGATTTATGCTTTTTCCAACGAATGGCTTCTTTTAGTGTTTTTTCTCCTGGTGAACAATCTGGATGATCTGAAGTTCAGCCGCAAACTTCTGGACATCCTGATTATAGTCTCTTTGGTTGTTGCCTTCTATGCCATCTACCAGCACTATACCGGCTTCGATCCTCTAAGCCAGAGTCTCCCCGAAGAATACCACCTTCAGGGCACCATAAAATGGAGATCAACAGGAAACTTCAGTGTCCCCCTGACCTATGGATTTCATACGATGATCGTGAGCCTGGTTTGTTTCTGTTTAGCCTCTTTTGAGGAGCAAAAGAACAAGAGGATATTCTACTATACCGCATCGCTCATCCTGGTAACGGCTAACTTTTTCACCTACACCCGCAGCACCCAGCTCGCTCAGATCTTTGCTTTGGTAATAATTGTCCTTCTAAATCCTAAAAAAAACAGGCTCAGCCAGATTACTCTGCTTTTAGGATATTTCATACTCATCTTTTTGATCGATCCAGAGATCTTCATAAGATATGAACAATTCAAAAAACCAGAGGACTTTCAACAAATAGAGAGACTTTTGATCTGGGGCACATCCCTGCGGATATTTCTGGCTCATCCCATCCTTGGGGTAGGATTAGGAAACTTCGCACATTTTTATCAGGAATACCTTCAGGAGCCTGCCCGGATTTTCGGTCACGCTCACAACGATTTTTTAAACGTGGCGGTCAACGCGGGGATAATCGGATTTTTTGCCTTCTTGTGGATATGGATCGTCGCAGTTAAATTTTTCAAAGAAAAGTACCAAAAGTACAAAGACCGAAAGATCAAACCTTTAATTTTAGCAGGACTGGTAAGCGTTCTGGCTTTTCTTTTAGCCTCTCAGTTTCAATGCTACTATACCGATGCCGAGGATAACATGATTCTGTTCTTCATAATCGGCTTGGCTGTCGCAGCTGAAATACATTCAACAAAAACAAAGGCCAAAAAGGGCATCTGATTCCAAAAATGATTTGAAAGATGTATCTGAAAGTTTTTCTAATAAACTTTCCTAAAAACTCCAGTGAAGTTTTTGGTATGTTTCAAAAACTTCCAAAAACCAGCAAGTTTTCCTTGACTAAAATGAATTGTTTATTAAATTACCTCATATGAATAAAAAGATGAAAAAAGACAAAAAGGTAAAACAGAAAGCACCCAAACCTCGACCCAAGGAAAAACCCAAAACCGCCCTTCTGTTTGGCAAAAAGAACTATCTCTGGTTCGGGATCGGGATAATCGTTATAATCATAGGCTACATCGCCTTGGGAATGGGCGACATCACCTTGGCTCCGATACTTCTGGTAGCTGGCTATTGTGTGATAATTCCCATTTCCATCTTAATCGGGATAAAAAAGGGAAAAACAGAACAGAGTCCAGAAAAAAAATAATCTATCAAACGAAACTATAAAAAAACCGATAGATAGATTTGAAAGAGAAGCTTTAGTTTTTTTAAAAGCTTCTTTTGAAGGTAGTTTTGCTCTTTGAAAAATCTTTGATGGTTAAATCAACTGGTTTAGAGTGTCCTTCGCCTTTGGCGGGGGAAGGTCACATTAAAGCTCTTTGGCAATTTTAAATCCGGGCGGTTAGCTCAGCTGGTTTAGAGTGTCTGCCTTACACGCAGAAGGTCACTGGTTCGAACCCAGTACCGCCCAGTTGAACAGTGGTTGGTTAATGGTTTTTGGTAGATGGTAAAATATAATAACTATCAACCATCTGCTATTGACTATCAACTGGCGAAGCCGGGGTCGTAGTTCAGTATTTGGTTAGAACGCTGGCCTGTCAAGCCAGAGGTCGCGAGTTCGAGTCTCGTCGGCCCCGCATGTGTAATTTATTGTAATACATGATGTTGTGGGGGCTGTAATTGCAAGTCGTCCTGTTAACCATTTCCGACGCTATTCTCCTCCCTCCAAGAGTTTCTGAAAGCGTGGATGGTCACGTAGCGGATCCCAGATAGGGTCAAGCCTAAGCATCGGAATCGACATCCATCCAGGGAAGGATAG
>LJUW01000077.1 GCA_001304315.1 candidate division Zixibacteria bacterium SM23_73_2
CAAAAGGATACCGTGGGGGCCATGGTATAGAGATATACCCCGAAACTTATCAAAAATACCAATAATAAAAATAACAAACTCAACCGATCCTGTCCTCTCCACCACAATCTTATACTGCCTCTCAAATCTCGCCTCCTTTAAGAAATTAGACTATAAATATAACAAATTATCTTTTATTTCAATTAAAAAATAAAATAAATTAGTTGAAATATTATTCCATTTCGACCGATAAAAAATCAAAAAGGGAGGAGTTATGTTAGTATGGTGTTTTGTTCTTTTCTTTCTGGGAGTCGCAGCTTTTCTTGACACCCTTTTCACCTTCGGGGAGATATTCAGAACGGTGAATTCCGTCTTCTTTATGCTGATATCCCTGGGGCTTCTGGTAAGAATCAGCACCAAGATCAGGGAAGCTAAAAGGGAATTCTACGAAAACCGGATAAGTACCTTGGAGCAAAAGCTCAGAGCCTATGAGGAACAAAAAGTCAAGGTGAGTTGATATCTTTAAGCTCTTTTAAATTCTCCCTGGCTTCCTCAACGAACATGGAATTGGAATACTTCTCCAGAAGTAGCTGATAGGATTTCTCTGCCTGGATTTTGTCCTTTAAATGATAATAAAACAAATCTCCGATCATCTTCTGAGCCAAAGCAGAGTATGGACTTTCAGGATAATTCTCTTGAAGTCTTTCCAAAGTGGAAACCGAGTTTTCAAATTCCCCCTTCTCTTTTTGTATCAGTGCGATCTCCAGCAAACACAGATCCGACAGCTTTTCGTTCTCAAAATTTATGATCCTGATAAATAACTCTTTGGCTTTGTCGTAATTTCTTTTTGCCTTCTCCAGCAATGCCTCTGTTAGAATCAGAAGAAAAGTTGCATCCGAACCCATATTCTCCCTTAAAAGGACCAACCTCTCCAGGCTGTTGTTGACCAAAAACCCTTTGGGATATTCTGAAACCACCGTGTTGTATCCCTTCTCAGCCTGATCGAATTTCCCCCGGTAAAAGTCGATCTCCGCTGACTTGAATTTCGCCTCCTCCCACCTGTCTTTAGCCCCTTTCTCCTCCTGCACTCTGCCGTACCAGAGATATGAGGAATCGAGCTTTCCTTCAACCAGAAAGCAATCGCCAATTCGGATCATGGCATCACCGAATCTCCCTGACTCCGGATGGTTCAGTATTTCAGTATACCATTTCTTTGCCTCAGCGGTTTTTTTCAGGTAATCGAATTCTATCTCCCCTATCTGAAAAATCGCCTCAGAAGCCTCCGGCGAGTTCTTGTAAGTCCCTATAATCTTTTGGTATTCGGAGATAGCACCGGGATAGTCTTCTTTCTGTTTTTTCGATTTCGCTTTAACAAGAAGGGCTTGAGCCAAAAGAGGACTTTGGGGATAGCTGGAAAGAATATAATCGCATATCGTAATTGTCAGATCGTAGGCTTTTTCCTGAAAGCACTTTTTGGCAAAAAACAGAATGTAATTACCTCTCCCCTCCCATAGATGATCTATGTTTTTGTAAATCTGAAAAGCGGGCTCAAGCTCCCCCCTTTTCAAAAACACAGCTCCGTACAGGGGATAGACCCACTTATCCAGAGTCTTTTTCTCCATTACGTCTTTTAAGGCAAGCTCTATCCCTTCCAGATCCTCACCCTCATCAATTAAACTTAAGATTTGGGATTCAACCGCATTATATCTGGTGGTGTCCTTCCCCATGAACTCGAAATACATCTTTACAGCTGATCCATAATCCCTTAAAGCCTCGTAAAGGTGAGCGATATCCCGGGAGAAGATTTTGGATTTCAGGTTAGAATTGCCCTCAAAGTAAATCTCAATGGCTTTGTAGGTTATCCCGTTTAAAAGATAGAAGTTGGCAATTATCCGGTAGACTTCCGGCAGGTCTTTGGCAACCTCAATTGCTTTTTGAAAGCTTGAGTCCGCAGAATTCAGCTGGTCCAACTTAATCTGGGCATCCCCCACAATGCACCAGGCCATCCAGTCCTTGGGATTTATCTGTGTTTGTTCTAAATAAAGGTCTTTTAATTTCAGGTATGATTTGGTTTCGTTATATCCTCTTCTCAGAAGCGAGACCAGGTACTGATCCTGAGGAGAGGACTCATACCAGCGCTCAAGCATAGTTATCGCCTGTTGGTACATCCCTTGATTCATCAGAGCCTCAGCCATTTTCAAATCGTTGAGATACTGATCTGTGGATTGGGGAAATGAGAGGTTAAAAATTAGCAGAAAAAGAATAACAGATAAAAAAACAGGCTTTTTCATAGGTATACCTCAAAGGTTCTAAAACTATATCGAATCTATAAAGATTATGTTTGATTAAGAGTAAAGTTCAAATGTTAGTTAAGGGTACCCCCTACCTTTGACATTTTTTTCGGTCTGTTGGTCAAGGGTACCCTTACCCTTGACCTTTTTTTCGGTTTGTTAGTAAAGAATACCTCTACCCTTGACCCTTTTGAATTTCAGGGTTAGGTACCCCGAAATAACAATTCCACCCAGGTTGAGGGTAACCTAGACTACACAGATTTATCTTTTTTTTAACGCAATATTATAATAACCAGAACCGTTAACCAAGTATATCCTTACCCTTGAAATTATTTTTGGTCTGTTGGTCAAGGGTACCCCTACCCTTGACTCTTTTTTATGATTATACGTAAAATCGATCGTTGGTCAAGGGTACCCTTACCCTTGACCATATTAAATTTCGGGGTAAGGGTACCCCGAAATAACGATTTATTTCAAAGCTATCTTTTCAGAGCCTCCGCTTCAGAAAGTCTTTTGAAATATTCTATGATTAACTTCTCGTATTCCTTGGGATAATTCTCTTTCAAAATCTTTTCAAGATTCTCTTTAATAATCCTGTCCCTTTCAGCCAAATCGCCAGGTAATGCTTCAGGAGTAATGCCAAAGATATCCTCACCAGCCTCAGCTTTTCTCTGCTTGGAATAATCGCGTTGGGCAAGGGATTTTTCAGCATCCAGAAGCCGGGACAGGATTTTCTCCTGAACCCTTAAGGTTTTGTCGGTGATGTTTCTGCCTTCCATGTCCTTGACCACCTCCCTCAGCTGCTTCTCCAGATCCTCCAGACTTCCCATAATCTGTTTTCTGTCCCCGAATTCCCTGGCTAACTCCTCCATGCTTTTTCTCACTCCCTCCTGCTCAGCAGCCAGCCTCTGTAAAGCCTGTTGCTGTTCCTGGCTTAACCCCTCGGAAAGGTTCTCAAAGCCAAAGGTCTTTTCGTTTATGATCGCCTGGCTCTGGGCTAACTTCTCCATCTTCTGAAACAAAAGCTCCAGACCTGAACCGCAGCAGGAACTGGAAGCAGAGCCCAAAGCCTCCAGAAGCTTTTTGGCGGTTTGGTTAATGTTATAGATAGCATCTCTCTGGGAGAAAAAGGCTGCATCCTTGTTTCTTTCATCCAGTCTTTTCACTGCAGATTCTATCGAAGCTAAAGCCAAACTCATCTGCCTTCTTATATCCGGGGTAACAAAAAAGCTTTTTTTGGAAAGTACCTCTAAATCTTTATCAACCCTTAAAGCACCTGATTTTAAATCCTGTTCATCCTCAGCCATATCCCTTAATCCGAAATCTGTATTCTGGTAGACCTCTGTCTCCTCGAGAAGTCCTTCCTGTTTGTCGGATAAGTAGAAAAGGTCGAAGAGGATTTTTCTCATCTCGCTGGTCAGCTCTGCCATCTGGCATTGTTGAAAAAGCTGTTTGAAGGATTTCATGTTGATTAATAGCTGATCCAGCTTGGATTCGCACATGCTCCCCAATTGTGAGGATTTTTGTTTGTTGCATTGAGAAAGAGCTGAACTTAAACTTTTCATATCCTCTTTTAAACCTCCCTGCTCCAGAGAAGACGAAAGCTCGTCTATTGGTTTTTCCAGATCAGGAGCAAGCTCCTTCATCAAATCCCCCCAGTCCTTTAGATCCTCATCCATCTCATTCAGCTCTTTTAAAAGATCCTCCTCGTCCTCAGAGAGCTTCATACACCCTTCTTTGTTGCAGGTGCCGAGGCTTTCATTTATCTGTTTTTGCTTTTCAGATAATCTCTCTGCCAACTCCAGAAGGTTCTCCAGCTGTTGTTCCGCTTTGAGCCTTTTCAGAAGGGAGATAGTCCTGTCGATCTTCTCTATCATCTCCTCCAGGGAGAATTCCATTTGGGCCAGGGCTTCCTTCACCTTCTCAGGATCGAGTTTTTCCAGTGCTTCCTGAAGCTTTCTCATCGCCTCCTTGAGCTCCGGGGAAGCTATCTGGTCCAAAAGTTTTTTCAGCTCCTCCATTTTCTCCATAAGCTCCAGGGTAGCAAGCTTGTTCTCCTCCAGCTCCATTCCGGTCTGATCGATTCTTTCCGAAAGATCTTTCAATTTCTCTTGTATCTTTTCCTGAGTTTTCAAAAACTCCTCCATCTCCTTTTTCTTTCCCCAGTCCACCTCCTTTTGGGAAAGCATCTTTTTGGCAAAATCCTCAAGCTCCTCCTGAAGTTTTTTCTCCTCCTTCAAAACCTTCTCCATATCAAAGATCTCCTTTTCTCTTTTCTGGTCCAGATCCGCAAGTATCTCCGCTAAGGAGGGGAGCCGAACCATGTATGTTTTCGAGGAGGATTTCTTCGGCCCGGAGATTACGTCATTATCGTACACATCCAGTCTGTATCTCACCACATCCTCCGGAACAAGATCCATCCGGTCCAGATTCCACAGGTACCCGACATCAGTATCTTTACCCGTTACTCCATCGAGAGGGATATCCGATGTTCTGTTTTGCCCCTCCACTCCTCCGGATATAATCTGGTAAACTAATTTCAAGGAGGAAAATCCGTAATCGTCTGAGATCCTGGTGACCAGATAAAGCTCCATACTCTCGTTTAAATCCTGATTCTGGGCAGGCTCGATTACCTGAATCTCCGGATACTGGTCCGGGATAGAGATTATCTGATATTCTATAGGTTCCTCGTTTTGGTACCCGGAGCTATCGGTAAGCTCGATGTGGTAGGTTCTGTCCTTCTCGACAAGCATATCACCTATGGCTTTATTTTTTTTCACCTCCAGGGATTTTTTTGAATCCTCGAAAACCAGAAAGGCACTATCCAGATCTTTATTAGCCCTGGCTTCTAATTTTACCCTGGTTCCATAGATCGCAGTTATGTTACCATCATTTCCATCCAATAAAACATCCTCAAGGCCGGTGTAAGAGGGGAAATCGAACAAAAGCTTGAGTCCGGTAACCCTGGGCTTGTCAACCACGGTTATCCTGTATTCAGAGGAGCTTATGCCCTCAGACTCAGCATAATAGTAAAAACTCCTTTTAACTTCCTTGAAAGTATATCCAAAATCATAATCCCCTTCACTTTCATCCTGCATCTTGATTCTTGCATCTTGAGTCTTTCTTTTCAATTCCTCCCTATCCCAGCTCCCTCCTTCGTTTTTCCAGAAAAGGTCCATTTTCTCCGGTTTTTCCTCTCCAACTGCATTTATCATAATCTCAACCTCAGAGAATTTCGACACCACCTGATCTTTGGGGAAAACCTCAAGAACGAATTTCCGGGGAATTTCTATTTGGGTCAAGGGATGGGAGAAAACGTAAAAACAGAAATTGAAAGTGCTGGGGAAAACAAAGGCAAATAATGTAAAGATTAAAACCAGACCAACTGTAACTCTTGAGATTTTCTTTAACGGGTTTTTATCCACGACTTTTTTCAAATCGCTCTTAGATGAAAATTCGTCTGCCTGCTTTATAACCGCTTTTATCATATCAATTGAGTATCCAAAGGGATTTTTTGAAATAGCAGTATAAAGCTGCAAAGATGAGATCAATCTGTTTTTTAATTGGGGAAATTCTTCTTCAACCTTTATAGCCAGACTCTCAAGGGGAGGTTTAAAAATCAAAATCCGGAGAAAAAAATAGGAAATCAAAACAGATATAACCAAAAAGAAAAATCCCAAATAGATCAGCCTGATAAATGTTGGCAGAACAAAGATAGAGTTTAAAATAAATGCAAAAATCCACAAAGCGAAAACAGAAGACAAAAGCAAAAGGATGCCGAAAACAAGCTTGGTTTGAATATAGGAATTCCTAAGATCCTTTAGCCTCTTTATGGTATTATGATAATTTGATTCTTCGGGAAAATCTTTTCGCATAATTAAACTCGTCCTAAGCTTTATGAAAAATCGTCAAAATTTACTCAATACCCCAAAATCCAGGTAATTATGTTCACCCCCATCCTCAAAGCCGCCTCCCTTTTATCCGGTGGATCTTGGTGAACTTCAGGATCCTCCCAGCCATCTGAAATGTCCGATTCATATACGTAAAACACAACCAGCCTTCCCTCATGAAATATACCGAATCCCTGGGGAGGCTTTCCATCGTGCTGGTGAATCTTGGGTAAACCCTTTGGAAAATCATAAAAGCAATGATATATCCCATGGGATGAGGGAAGCTCAACCAAATCCTTGTCGGAAAAAACCTTTTTAATCTCTCTCCGGAAAGCCCCATCCAGCCCGTAGGAATCGTTGACAAATAAAAATCCACCACAAGTAAGATAATTCCTTAACCTTTTTGTCTCTTGTTCATTGAAAAACACATTCCCGTGACCGGTGATGAAAAGAAAAGGATACTCAAAAAGTTCTTTATCCATAATACTCACCCAAACCTCCTCCCCCACAGAAATATTGGTGTTCTCCTTCAAGAAATCGAGCATGTTGGGCACAGCAGATCTACCCCAGTACCAGTCCCCCCCTCCACCATATTTCATCCGGGCAATGGTAAAAGAATTAGGATCTTTGTATTCGTCCGAGCCAAAAAGTTTTACCCTCTCCTGAGCTAAAAGAAAGGCGCAAGAAAACAAAAGCAAAAATGCCACTATAAAAAAAGTTAAAAGCTTCATTCCACTAAAATATACAAAAAACCTTAAAATCTTATTTGTCCAAGCCCCTATTTAAAATTATCTCCGACAAAGGAAAAGTCAACGGGATTTACAAAAAAGAAGTTAAAGAACCAATTTTTCATCTAAAGGTTAAAATCCTTAAAAAAACTCAATCATAAAGGATCAAGTTGTCTATCTTTATCTGTTTAACTGCTTAATCTGTTGGTAATTAGGTTCGAGATTACACTAATCAAAAAAACCTTTGATAAAAACAAAGGCTTTCCAAAAAATCATCCCCTTGATCCGTTTGATCCGCTCAATCCGTTGACAAATCCGTTGATAAATCGGTTGACAGATCTATTTAAACCTCTTGGGTGCCTTTCTCTCCCATTCCACTATAATGGGGGAGGCCACGAAAACCGAGGAATAGGTCCCGATTATTATCCCCAAAATCAAAGCGAATGCAAAGTCATGAATAACCTCTCCCCCCAATATAAACAGGGTCAGAACAACAAGCAGAGTAGTGGTCGAGGTTATAACAGTCCTGCTCAAAACCTCGTTAATGCTCGAATTTATGATAGAGTTAAAATCACCTTTTCTTCTAAAAAGTTTCAGGTTTTCTCTGATCCGGTCAAAGACCACCACCGTATCGGTCAAAGAATATCCTGCCAAAGTTAATAAGGCTGTGACCACCAAAAGGGTAATCTCCTTCTGGAATATGAACAAAAGCCCCAGGACCACTAAAACATCGTGAAAGGTGGTGATAGTTGCAGCAACGCCGAACCTGAAGTCAAATCTTATCCAGATGTAGATCAGTATTCCCAAAAAAGCTAAAATAACCGCCAGCCTTGCCTGGCGCTGAAGTATCTTACCCACCACCGGACCCACCTCATCCACCGAATCCTTGTGAAAGGGATTATCTGGAAATACGCTATCAAGTTTTGCCAGTATGCTCTCGCCCACCTGGGTTATCTCCTCCACCGAGGCTTTCACCCTGATCATGAAAGAGTTAGAAACATCCCTGGTGAGTTCCTTTATCTCCGCATCACCATAACCAATCTCCGATAAGGCATTCCTTATCTCCCCAACCGAAATAGGCTTCTCGAAGTTTCCCTGAATCATAGTCCCACCAGCAAAATCTATTCCCAGACTTGCCTTTCCCAAAAAAATCATTACAAAAGCCAAAATCCCAAATATAACTAAGACCAGGGATATTAGAAAACCGTATTTTCTTATTCCCACAAAATTGATGTTGGTTTTGGGTAATATCTGCATCATTTTACTTTACCTCAAATGCTTAAGCTCTTATACTGCTTTCTGATGTCGAAAATCGTCTTGGTGATAACCACCGCGGTGAAAAGGCTTATCACTACACCAAGGCTCAAGGAAACCGCAAATCCCTTGATCGGGCCGGTTCCGAACTGAAATAGAACCAATGCTGTTATCAAGGTGGTCACGTGGGAATCGACGATGGTCAAAAGAGCCCTCCGGTAACCGGCATCGATGGATGCCCTCACAGTTTTTCCACTCTTCAGCTCCTCCCTTATCCTTTCGAAGATCAGAACGTTAGCATCAACCGACATTCCGGTGATAAGAATCAGACCTGCTATTCCCGGCATGGTCAAGGTGGCTCGCAAAGCCGCCATGGCAGATACCACGAAAAACAGGTTGAAAAACAAGGCGAAATCAGCCACAAGTCCGGAGACCCTGTAGTAAATAAACATAAAGAGCAGAACTGCACCAAACCCGATTATCACTGATACCATTCCTTTATTTACAGAATCCTTTCCCAGGGAGGGTCCGATTACCCTGTTCTCCACGATCTTAACCGGAGCAGGTAATGCCCCAGCCCTTAAGATTATTGCTAAATCACTGGCTTGCTCATATGTGCTTTCACCCCCCATGGTTATGCGTCCCCGATCACGGACCTTGGATTGAATCACCGGTGCTGATTCAACTCTCCCATCCAGAACTATGGCCAGGGCTTTGTCAATATTAGCTCCGGTTAACAGGGCGAATTTTCTCCCTCCCATCTTGGTTAGGGTGAAATTCACCTGGAACCTGCCAAACTCATCCCTTGCTGGTTGAGCATCAGTGAGATATTTGCCTGAGAACTCAACCTTCCTTTTTAAAAGGTACAGCTTCTGATACTCGATACCTCTTATCCACTCGATCTTGGTTGCCCAGGCAAACTCAAGGTCAGAAGGAATGACTTTCCCCACCTCCGGCTTTTCCAGTATCTGGTCAACCTTTAGCTTGTATTCCATCGGAACATAGAAAAAGGAAGACCGGGAAGGCTCCAGCAGGGAGGAAAAAGGTTGATCAACGAAAAGATCCTCCTCCTCTGCATACTCCTCCTCAAAAACATCCTCTGTGGTATCCTGATCCAATGCGAAAATATCCTCATCTTTCTTTGGCTCCTCAACTTTTTCTTCTTTTTTCTCCTTCGGTTCTTCCTTCTGTTTCTCCCCCTCTTTTTTCCCGGCTATGGCATTATCTATCTGGGTTATCACCTCCATGGTCACCTCCGGAGTAGGGAGAAGCTTGTATTCAAGCTGTGCAGTTCTTCCTATCAGTTCCTGAGCTCTCTCCACATCCTCCAGGCCGGGCAGCTCCACTATTACCCTGTCCTCACCCTGTTTCTGAATCACTGGCTCAGTCACCCCGAACTGGTCAACCCTGTTCCTGATTATCTCCAAAGCCCGGTCCACGGCATCCTTGGACTCCTCAGGCGAGAGCTTGGTCTTATCCACTTGCAGTACCACGTGCATCCCACCTTTGAGATCCAGACCCAGCTTTATCGCCTTTTTCTCCAGATTAACCAGCCCCTGGGGATCCTCCAGCTTGAACTCATCCCTTTCCTTATCCGAAAGGGAATAATACTTGATACTGGGATAAAGATAAAACAGTGAAACTATGATCAAAAACACAATTAAAAAAATAACCCAGGTTTTTCCTCTTCTCATCCTTTACACCTCACCTCTTTTTTTCGGCTGTATAAAATAAACAATAATTTTTAAATGTCAACCTAAATTCTAAAATTTTTTTTGCTGATCAAAAATCACAGAACAAAAAAAATGAATCCTCCGGCTACATCCTCCTTATGCTTTTTACGAAAAAGCCTCCCACTCCGCCCAAAATCACCAGTACTCCGCTTGTAAAGATCACCCACTGAATCTGAAACAGCTCCGCTAAAATCCCGGCTAAACCCAGGGAAATCGGACGCAGACCCCATACCGCAGTGTTCAGGGTCCCAAAAACCCTTCCCTGCTTGGCGTGAGGTATCCGGGTTTGAAACACCACCATGGCTAAGGTATTCACAAAGGAGAAAAAGATTCCAGCCAAGGCTAAGACCAGAATCGACACCAGAAAGTCAGTGGAAATTCCAAAGATGGCTATGGTTAATCCTACTATAACTATGCTCCCGATAATAAAAGGACCCTTTTTCTTGATCTCCCCTTTTATCCCCAAAAACATGGTGCCCAAAAGCATACCCACCCAGATGGAGGACATCAGAAAACCAAACCCCTCCGGTCCCATCATCAATACATCCTTAACCACAACCGGAAGAAAAATCGCCATTGGTGCGATGAAAAAATTAATCAACGAAAACAAAACCATGGTTCCGAATATAACACCCTCTTTTTTTATGTATTTGAATCCATCCCAAAGATCTGTAAAAAAATGCTGGTTCTCAGATTTATCCGTTTTCTTCACCTGGCTTGATCTTACCAAGATTAAGGCTATTGCGGAAAAAAGAAAGGTTAAACCATCCACAAACAAAACCAGTCCAGCACCAAACAAAGCCTTCAAAATGCCTC
>LJUW01000013.1 GCA_001304315.1 candidate division Zixibacteria bacterium SM23_73_2
GGACCCCCCGCCAGTGGCGGGGGATTTCGCAAGGCTCAACAAGCCCCGCCCCCAAGCAAATATATTCTTATTTGATTTCAAAGATGATGAAGATAATCAATTTAACGGATGAATATACAAAACATATTTTGAATAACGGGGACTTAACATCTTATGAGAAATCATACCCTGCTTTGTTCAAGCATTATTTTAAATATGCTGCCAAAAGAAATAATTTTAAAAAGATTTTAAATGAATCAGAAGTTAAGAATAAAACGAGTCTGATTCTCTCAAGGCTTCCAAAAATAGAAAGGAAATTCAAAAAATCCGGTTTTGATATCTCTTCTTTGAGATTAGTTCTTTTCGTCGGACAGGGTACCTCCAACGGTCATGCTTTCAAAGATAAGCGGGAGTTCGTCGTCTGGATACCGATAGAAACGTACCCCACTACTTTACAGGTTGACGTATTTTTAACACACGAAATCATACATGCCCTGCATTACTTCCGGTCGCCAGGCTTTTATTTCAATAGTATAACTGAACAGCGAATCGTCTCACGCCAGCTTATAACCGAAGGTGTTGCTACTTATTTAACAAAAAAGATAATGAGAATGACTCAGGGAGAAGCTTTGTGGGCTGATTATCTACCAAAAGTGAAAATAAAATCCTGGCTTTCCGAATGCAGAAAAAAGGAAAAAGAATTACAAAAATACATACTGAGAAGTTTCTTTTCCTCAGATCCTGAAATCTCTATTTATTTTGCGAAAAATCCTGAAAATATTTATGAATTCAGAGCTGGATATTATATTGGATTAAAACTTGTTTACCGAATGGTCAAATTTCATAAATTGAATCCAGAGAATCTGATTGAGATGCCGAGGAAAAAATTTGAAAAAATGATATTGAAAGAGTTGAAATCAAGTGTGTAGTTTTTTCAAATTAAAAGTAAACCTGTAGGTTTACATGTTGAGCAGAAGTTTTACAATACAGTATTAAAAAAAGTTAATCAAAGGAGAGCATAAATGAATTCATCAAGACCAAAAACTGGTTTGAGTGTACTTAAGATTATCCTTGGTTTTGTCTTTGGCTTTTTAGTTTTGATGCTGTCATCTGTTTTGATTGTTCTCAGCGGAGTTTCCGATTTGATGCATATGGGGATGTTTGCCTTTTCTTTTGTTCTGATATTGGTTTTGAGCAAAGGAAAGATTTCAGAATATGGTTTTAAGGTGAGCGGTGATTTAAAATTAAAAAATACTGTATTGGTGGGTTTGATCGCCGGGTTTATTATCACCTCATCAACTCTGGTGCTGCCGATACACCCACCTCCTGGTGTGGAGGATTTCTCCTTTTTTGAGTTGGTGATTTTTATCTGGATTCTGGCCAGTGTGGGGGAGGAGGTTTTGACCCGGGGATTGATTCAAAGTTATCTTTCTCCTTTGAGAGGATTTGGCTTTTCGATTCTGGGATTTCCCATAAGCCTCCCTGTTTTAGCCGGTGCATTGTTTTTCGGAGGTATGCATCTGGGTCTTTTAAGCATGGGGCTGGATAGTTTCTCGGTATGGGCGATAGTGATATCAGCATTTTTTATGGGGATCATCGCTGGTTATTATCGAGAGAAAACCGAAAGTATCATTCCAGCGATAATCATTCATATACTTTTCAACATCTGCGGAACCATTATCGGAGCGATCAAGGAGCTGATTTAGCACAGTTGATTGGCAGATTATCAGGTGTTCAAAGATTGCTCAGTTAATTACCCTTTCTAACGTAAAAGCACAAATGAATTTGTGCCTACATTGTTCGAAGGAAAGCTTTTGCTTTATATTTTAGATAAAAAACAGCTTTGTGAAATAGTCTAAAATACTTCTTAAGTTATCCTTAAAACCTTTCACTAATGTTGTGGCGGGGTACCCTTACCCCGCCACCTTTTTGTCAAGGGTGGGGGCACCCTTGACCAACTTCCTATCGGGGGATTGCTTCTCCCGCCAGGGGCGGGATCGCAATGACACACTTGGTTCAGTCGTTGCGAGGAACGAAGTGACGAAGCCCCGCCAAAGGCGGGACTTCGCTGCGCTTCGCAATGAATTTTGAATGGAAAAATCTTGAGATTCTGGCACAACGTAATAGATAAACCAAAAATTTGTAATCCAGGAATCCAACAACCCATTAATTAATAAAAATACCTCTTAAGTTATCCCTGAAACCTTTCGATTTAGACTAATAAGAAAACAGGATTATGCATTTCATTTCATACATATTCATAATCTTTTTGGGTCTGGCAGTAGGCAGCTTTTTGAACGTTTGCATCTACAGGCTGCCTCTGGACAAATCGATTCTTTTACCCAGCTCATTCTGTCCGAAGTGCAAGAAAAAGATTTCCTCATGGGATAACATTCCGGTTTTGAGTTATATCCTATTAAAAGGGAGATGCAGAAACTGCAGAGCCAGGATATCTTTCAGATACCCTTTAGTTGAGCTTTTAACTTCATTCTGGTTTTTCTTTGTTTTCTTAAAGTCAGGATTAGGCTGGGAAAGTGTGGCTTTACTCTTTTTAGGCTGTTCTCTTATAGTGATTTTTTTCATAGACTTACAGCACAAAATAATTCCCGATGTGATTACCCTTCCAGGTGTAGTTCTGGGGATTTTGTTCTCTTTTTTGATTCCTGAAAAAAGCTTTATTAATTCCCTTCTGGGTCTTTTCGTGGGGGGAGGGCTCTTTTATCTTTTCGCTATTTTAGGGGAAGCTATTTTCAAAAGGGAGAGTCTGGGTGGTGGGGACATTAAACTGGCTTTAATGCTGGGTGCTTTTTTAGGATGGGAGAAGATACTTTTAGTATTTTTTCTCGCTGCCATTCTGGGGAGCATAATCGGGATACTCTTTATGTTTTTATCCCAGAAGGTCAGAAAAGAGAAGATAATACCCTTCGGACCGTTTTTAGCTTTGGCAGCTTTCTTGGGTATCCTCTGGGGGGAAAAGCTGATCCGGTATTACCTGGACACCTTTTTAGGATTATAATCCCTTTTATCTTTATTTTCTTCAGTCTGTATAACCTGGTGCAACCTGCCGATAAAATTAAAGGATTAGTCTATATCTAAAAACTTGTGGGTGAAACTTGACCGATTTTAAGCGAAAACTGAGGTTTGGCTACGAGAAGGAAATCAGGATTTCCCTTTTATTTTTCATTCTGTTTTTGGTCCTTTTGAATTTCGGGACCTTTGTTCTTTTAACCAGGACAAAAATTGAACTGGAAAAACAGTTTGACCTGAAGTTGAGATCGGTAGCAACCTCCTCTGCTTCCCTTTGGAAAAACTCCGGGGACAAAAGCTCCGAGTCCTTCCAGAAAACTTTGCAAAATTTAGCCTTTGAAACCAAGGTCAAAACAATCGCTTTTCTAAGTCAAGAAGGAAAGATCTTAGTCTCCACAGATTCCTCAAGTCAGAAGGACGATTATTCCGAGTTTGTTGGCTCAACAACAAAGGCCGGGGATTTTTATTATATCCCTTCCGGGGATAAAAAAGGAGTGTGGAGAAGCTATATTTACCCAGTATTTGACAGAGCCACTGAATCGAACATCCTGATTTTCGTTAAGTCGGAGGCAAAGACCCTTCATGCCATCGAAAGGCTTTCTGAGATCGATTCGTTTTTAATCGGCGTAGGTGTTCTGTTGATACTTTTTCTGGCATTTCTTTTCATCCGCACAATCCTTAAGCCCTTCTCCATACTGAGAGAAAAAGCTGCCCAGGCAAAGAAGAGATCGCCTGCCCAAAAATCGGATGTCGATTTCGTGATTCAGGCCTTCTCGGATACCATAGCTGAGCTGAGGAAAAAGGAGAGGATATTGGAGGGGCTTTATCAGGGAACAAAAAAGGATGCGGAGAGACTTTCCAAACTGAACGAATACATACTTAAGAGCATCTCCTCTGGCGTTATGGTTTGTGATAAGGAAGGTGAAATCATCAGATTGAACGAATCGGCCTTAAAAATCCTGGGTGAAGCTGAAACTTATTTCATGAATCGACCTTTTTACCAGGCTCTGGAAGGGTTTGATCAGGTGAAGAAGTTTCTGAATCAGGGATTGGGAAAAAAAATATTTGTCTCTAATGAAGAGATAGAGGTTGAGGATAAAAAAGGTAGAAGAATCTGTCTGGGGATTTCCACCTCCTCGATTAAAAATGAGAGGGGAGAGGTTTTGGGGATTATCATGCTTTTGAACGATTTCACCGAATTGAAAAGATTACAGGAGGAGATGGCTTTTAAGGAGAAGATGGCGGTTTTAGGGGAAATGTCAGCTGGACTTGCTCACGAGCTTCGTAACTCCATGGTTTCCATTCTGGGATACAGCAAACTCTTAAAAAAGCTTCTTACCGCCGATGATTCTACCAGGGAAATTATAGAGGGTATAATAAACGAGTCCTGCGGAATGGAGGTTATGCTGAAGAAATTTTTGAACATAACCAAGCCCCTGGAGATAGTTGCTTCGAAATTTGACATAGAGAAAGTCATAAGGGAAGCCAAAAAAAGCACTGAAAAGGAGATCCCGGGCATAGATTTTGAAATGAATTTCGATAAGAGTTTACCCCATCTTTATGGTGATCAACTGCTTTTGAAACAGGTTTTTCAAAACCTTTTTCATAATGCAATCGAAGCCATGCCAGAGGGGGGAAAGCTCGGGGTAACAGTTATTCCCAAAGGCGATTTTTTGGAAATCGATATCTCGGATACCGGATATGGTATTTCGGAGAAAAATCTAAAGAAGATCTTCAATCCCTTTTTCAGCTCGAAACAAAAGGGCGTGGGTTTGGGCTTGAGCCTGGTTAAAAAAATCATAACCTCGCATCAAGGAAGAGTGGAGGTGGAAAGCCAGGAAAGGAAAGGGACGACCTTTAAGATATTTTTACCTTTTCACCTGAAAGTAAGGGTCAAAAAGAAAGTTAAAGTGTAACTTAAGGCTTTGGTCTTCATAAAGAACTTCCGCTTCTTTTACCTAATCTTTTCTATAAAAAAGAAATAGTATACGTCAGGATAAAATTCGCATTTTTTTCAAAAATGAGTTATATTATCCAAAAGATATTATGTTCCAATAACTAAAATTGCAGAATCAAAGGTGATCGTTATTTTATGAAATTTTTGGATAAATCAGAGGTGAGAAAATATATTTGGGATCTTTTTCTCGAAAAAAGGATTGCTACCTTTCCTTTGTCCCCTCACGGAAGGATTCCCAATTTCAGCCAGGCTCAAAAGGCGGGTTCTTTTATCAGAGGGTTACCCCAATACAGAGATTCGAAATGCGTCTTCTGCGGTCCGGACGGCGTTCTCGGACCTCTCAGGGATCTGGTGCTTTCAAATGGAAAAATCTTAGCTTATGCTACTCCCCATATGAGGGAGATGAAGATGATAAAACCTACAAAAGAAAAAATTACCACCAGCATAAAGAACCTCATCCAGAAGGGCGAGAAGCTAAAAGAGAGGGTGGGGGTCGCAGTCGTGGGAAGTGTGGCTGTGGATCGGTTGGGGAACAGGTTAGGCAAAGGCTCAGGATACGGTGACAGGGAGATTGACTATTTGAAAGAAAATGATCTGATTGAAGATAATTTTAAAACAGGTACTCTGGTCCACACCGTTCAGCTTTTTCCAGACCTTTCGAGGTTAATGGAACCTCACGACATTCCGGTGGATTTTATCCTTACCCAGAAGGGTCTGATCCTTTGCAGTAAAAGAATTTAATCTATTTTAATATCACAAATCACATAATATAATCAATTGATATATATCCTATTATGGCATTTACTTAAAGTCATATATTATTACTATGAAAATTGTAGATTTAATATTTTCTCAAATTAATGTTGACACTTAAAGAAAAGATATTATATTTTTTATGGCAGAAAGATATTTTTATCCCTAAAAAATCAGGAGGTGAAATATGTTAAAAACAAAGTTCGTTTTAGGGGGGATTTTCTGCCTATTCATTTTCTCTTTCTGGAGTTTAGCTTTTGCTGGAGATCCGGGAGAACCTGATACATGCTGGTTATCACAAATCCCGTCAGTGGGTCCAAATCAGACTGTGATAGTCAGCGTTATGGCTGATGCGGATCAGTCCTTAGCAGGTATCGTACTGCCATTTAAATTTTATGACCCGGACAACAACGATATAGTCTGCGATTCCATTGTATTCAGCAGCTGGGTTACCGATGCAAGTCCCGATTTTTCATCCAAGACAATCGACACCACGAATTACCAGATGAATTTTGGAGCGGTATGGTTTTCCGGAGGAATGCCTGCTGGTCGCGATACGCTCGCCAGATTGTTTTTCTCCACCGGACCCGGCTGGTTAGCGAATAAGGGCGTGGTGGTCGATAGCACCACCTATTATCCGGGAGGTGCTCGGCTGGAGTTCACCGACGAGGCAACGACTACCACCTATAATCCGATCTTTAAAAAAGGATGTTTGGGAGCTGCGATTACGGTTACCTCTCCTAATGGAGGAGAGCTTTTTTATGTTGACGAAAGTTTCGATATCAATTGGTTCACGGTTTTGTTCGATGCAAACGTAAAAATCGAATATTCCACCAATGGTGGAGGAAGCTGGTTGCCTGTAATCTCCAGCACCTCCAACGATGGAGTACATCCCTGGAGCGTTCCGGATACTCCATCGCCCACATGTTTGATAAGGGTTTCGGATGCTTCAGATGGTGTTCCCTGGGACAAGAGCGATTCGGTTTTCTCCATTCCGGATTTCGATATCTCCGCCCATCCGGATACAAGTAAAGCCGAAGCCGGAGAGTCAACATCCTTTTGGGTAAAAGCCGATTCGACTTATGGCTTTGCCAAGTCAATCAACTTAAGCCTGTCCGGATTGCCCTCCGGAGCAACCGAGAGCTTTGTTCCCAATCCAGTTGATCCCGGAGATAGCTCACTTCTGACCATAGAAACTGAAATATCCACTCCAGCGGGGCATTACACCCTGACCATAACCGGGACCGGAAGCCAGCAGCGTACCACCGAGGTTACCCTGGTGGTGAACGTTGCGCCCAGCAGCTTCGATTTGCTTAATCCCACAGATGAGGATACCGTTTCAACACTTACGCCAACCTTGTCCTGGGAGGAGGCAATCGATCCTGATCCCCAGGATGATGTAACCTATACCCTCTATTATACTTTGGATCCTACCTTCACCACCACCAATTCGATACCTGGATTAACAGGCACCTCGCGTCAGCTCCCTCCCCTGGATGACGATACCTTGTATCACTGGAAGGTGGTGGCTGAGGACAAATGGGGAGACAGCACCTGGAGTGACCAGACCTGGGAGTTTTTCGTTTATTACCCCGAACAACCCTTAGCCTTTAGTTTAGTTTACCCTCCAAATTACGATTCTTTGAATCAGACCAGTGTGGAGTTAAAATGGAGGTCAACCACCGATCCGGATCCGGGTGATTCGGTGGTTTATGATCTGTACTACGATACTCGAACGGGATTCCCTTCCCCGACCATCGTTTCGGATCTATCCGACACAGCTTATACCATCTCGGTTAAGGATGACAGCACTTACTTCTGGAAGGTTTTGGCCAAGGACACCAACACCTCGGGCAGGTGGTCTTCTGTTTTCAGGTTCAAAATCGGGATACCGGATCCACCCGGTGCCTTCAGCCTGGTTTCACCCTCGGATGGTGATACCGTCATCCTGCACCCGACCTTGAGCTGGCAGAATTCGGTCGATCCTGATCCGGGCGACGTGATCGAATACATAATGAACTACTCTATCGACAGCACCTTTGCTTCTTTTGAGGCTGAGACCACTTTTAATACGAACATAACCTTACCCGAATTGACCAACGATACCTTCTACTACTGGAAGGTTAAAGCGGTTGATCTGTTTGATCTGGAAACCTGGTGCACGGAATCTTACTTCTCATTCTTTGCCCGAAATTTTGCTCCGGGCGAATTCAGTTTGATCTCCCCTGACAGCGGTGAGATAGTCTCGACCCTGGAGCCGACCTTCAGATGGCACAAATCAGAAGACCTTGATCCGTTTGATCCGATATCTTATGTCCTTTATTATTCCCTGAATTCTGACTTCAGCGATTCGGAGGAGGTCAGCGTTTCCGACACATTATACACACCATCGACGCTTTTGGACGATACCATATATTTCTGGAAGGTGAAAGCCGAGGACTCCTACGGACTCGCCAGTTGGAGCGATCAATTGAACTGGCAATTTGAAACCTATTATCCGGAGCCTCCTTTTGATTTCAGTCTGCTTGTGCCCTCCTACGACTCAACTCTTAGTGACTCCTCATTGGAGCTTCACTGGCAGCCAACAACAGATCCTGATCCCGGGGATGTGGTGGTCTTCGATCTTTATTATGACACCCATTCAGGTTTCGCCAATCCGACCACAGTATCCGACATTGCCGATACCACCAGCAGTATCACGGTCAAGGATGACAGCACTTACTTCTGGAAGGTTCTGGCCAGGGATACCAATACCTCAGGCAGGTGGTCAACCGAGGTTTTCAAGTTCAATATCTATGTACCTGAACCACCCAATCCCTTTAATCTGGTTTCTCCTTCAGACGGGGATACCACCTCAGGTCTCTCACCCGAACTGATGTGGGAGGAGGCGACCGATCCCGATCCTGGTGATTTTGTTCGTTATAATTTATATTATACCGAGGATCCTGACTCAGATTTCGTGGATGCTGATTCAGTTGTTGATTTAGATGAGACCTCTTACACTTTACCTGAATTGGATTACGGAACCGTCTATTTATGGAAGGTTAAGGCAAATGACACCAATACCGAAGGTAGCTGGTCGGTTCAGTCCCTCTGGAGTTTCTATGTTCCCTCCTGCATCCAGGGAGATGTTAACGGAGATACTAAAATAGAGGTAGCGGATGCCATTTACTTAGCCAACTATCTATTCAAGGGAGGTCCTGAGCCCAAGCCAATTATAGCTTGCGGGGATGTGGACTGCAATGATAAGGTTGAGATAGCAGATGCCATATGGATCGCCAACTACCTCTTCAAAGGCTGGGTATTTCCACCCTGTTAAAAGCGGTTTTCGAAGAGGAAAGACCCTCGCTTTTGGCGAGGGTCTTTTTTTGTTTATAATTGGTTAACTATTTTCCGAAATTTACGATAATCTAAGTTAAGTAGTAATATTTAAAAAAAATTTAAAAAATAAAAAATTTCCATTGACAAAGAGAAAACAAGCAGTTAATTAAAAGTCAAGAAAAAGTAAAAGGGATTAACTTATTTCTTTTAGGAGGTGAGGGATGTTAAAAAACAAGTATGTTTTGATTTTCTGGCTGGTAGTTTTCTTCGCTGGTTTTTGCTTTGCCGGTCCCCAAGAGGACCTGAATAAACCCGATTCGGTAAAGGTGCAGTCCATCCCTGAGTTGGGACCAAATCAGTCTTTTGATGTTTCCGTTTCCCTGTTCTCGGATGAACCCTTATCCGGTTTATTCGTACCGCTGGCTTTTAAGACCAAAGGTAAGGTCGATATTGTCTGTGATTCGGTTATCTTGAGCGATTGGATTTTGAACTACAATCCCGACATTCATGTAGCCAACATCGATGAGATGAACTCCACAATCAGAATAGGTGCGGTCTGGTTTAAAAAGGAACTTCCTGCAGGTCACGGTAATTTGGCCAAGATATATTTTCATACCGGACCAAAGTGGAAAATGGACCAGAGCATCATGATCGATACCACAGTTTGCTATCCTCCTCCAGGTGGAGCCAGGTACCATTTCGTATCTGTAAAGGGAAAGGAGACAATTTCTTTCGAGCCCGTTTTCGTAAAAGGACTCGTTGGCAAGTCGTCTAAGTAGTTTTAGTCCATTGGTTTAATAAAATATCAGTGAAAAGCCTCTGCTTGAGAAAGCGAGGCTTTTCTGTCTTGAGCTGAAGATTCTTATCAAATATTTAATCGAAAGCAACGAAGGAATAATAGAACTGAACAGCAAGAGAAAATTATGCTTGAGGATGTAGATAAACTTTACAGTTTTGTGGATCTGGATGGAGAGAAAATCGATCTGGAAAAAAGACAAGCAATAGATCAGTACAAGAAGGTTTATAAGGATTTCTCCTTTTATTTAACCTCAATAATCCTGATATCCGCAGAGAGGGGAGATTACACCAAAAGATGCGTGGAGAACATATTCAAGTATACACCTGAGCCCTTTGAGATAATAATATCCGATGTAGGATCCTCGGATGAAACCAAGAGAATCTTAGAACAGTTAAAAAAGTCAAGTCCAAATATTCACATTATTTGTAACCAAAAAAGTACCGGAACCACTGGACAGAGAAATCAGGGAATCCATGTATCCAAAGGTGGGCTTCTGGTTTTTATGGATAACGATGTCTTGGCTCTGCCCAACTGGCTGAAACCCCTTAGAAAAGTAGTACAGGACAACCAAGAAATAGGAGCTGTGGGAGCCAAACTTTTGAAACCGGATGGAAATTCCGTTTATTACTGCGGAGCGCATGCTGTTACCTTGGAAAAAGGGAGTAAAATATACGGTATTGGACTGGATAAAGAGGAAGAACTTTCTGATTTAAAAAAAGATGATCCGGTCTCGCAGATGGAAGGTAATGTGCCGTGGTATTCGACTACTACCCTTTTGGTTAGAAGGGATGTTGTCTATCTCTGCGGTGGATTCGATGACCTCAAAGAAGGGAAAGGGATTTTCATCGCCAACGAGGATAAAGACCTTTGTTTATCCATAAGAGGGGAGGGTTTTAAAATCTGGTACTCTCCTGAGTCAGAGACTATTCACAATCACGATTACTCCAAAGTTAACCGAAAGGACAAATATCACAAGGATTACAGATTGAGGATGGACCAGATAGAGAATGACACCTTATATTTTATGAAAAAATGGAATTTAACTTATCTTTTGGAAAAACTTCCCCATGAGGATAATACCAAGAAGTTGGAAAAGGGAAAGTTGGTACCTTTCAAAATTGATCTTTTATCCGTTCCTTATTCAGGGGATCTTGTTAGATTAAAATAGTTCTTAGAGTAAACTAAATTATGGTTGAAATTGAAAATTCTATAATCACAATATCCGCTTTAAGAGAACAACAGACAAGAGAATGTCTGGAAAGCATCTTTAAATATACTGACGAAGGGTATGAGGTTATCATAGTGGATGTTGGCTCATATCCGAATACAATAGAATGGTTGAAGTCCTTAGAGCAGACAAAAGATAATTTAAAATTAATCTTTAACAGAAAATCCCAGGGGATATCCGTGGCTCGAAATCATGGGATTGAAGTCGCAGGGGGAGAATATGTTGTTTTCATGGATAACGATGTGATAGTTACCGAAGATTGGCTGGAGGAGTTAGTTGAGGTCGCTTCAAGTTCAGAGAAGATCGGAATGGTGGGATCGAAGATTTTAAGGATGGATGATCTGGTGCATTTTTATTCCGGTTATATGGCGACTGATTTTGATGAAAAAGGGAATCTAAAAGGGATGGGATTGAGATGGCTTATCCCTTATAAAAGATATGCGCCGGAGGTTTCGATTCAGGAGGATGTGGAGTGGTATCCTACCACTTGTTTGTTGGCTAAAAGAGCCATTGTGCAAAAGATAGGAGGTTTCGATGAATTCCTTTTGACTTGTGAGGAGGATAAGGATTTGTGCCTTAGGGTTAGAAGATCTGGTTACAGGATAGTTTACTGTCCGAGATCTGAGGTCTATCACAATCATGATTATAGTAAGGTGAACAGAGAAGATGAATATCATAAGAAGTTCCGACTTAGAACAGGTCAAGCTGCCAAAAATCAAGCCTATTTTCGGAAAAAATGGAATTGCGAGATAATCTTTGAGAATAAATTGGACTATTAAAGAATATGATGATTTCTTTGCTAATCACCATTTACTGGGGAGGGAGAAGAAAGTAGGGTGCAAAGAAAGTTTCGAAAGGATTTTCAAAATATGCAGAATAATCTTGAAGAGGAAAATCTGAGATTGAGAAGGGCGGTGGAGGAGCTCTCGATTCTGAATGAGATAACAACTGCCATCAGCTCAACCATGAAAGTCGAGGAGATCACCAAACTCATCGTCTCCAAGTGCATCCAAAGGATTGGAGTGGAACAGGGTGCGGTGACCCTTTTGAAAGAGGATCAAGCTGAGCCCCTGAAGACCTTTGTCCGGGTGATGGATAACAAGATGGACAATGTTCCCTATAGATTGGGATTGAGCTTGACCGGCTGGATGCTGAAAAACCAAAAACCTCTTTTGATAAATGACCTCTCCACCGATCAAAGATTCTCGGGGATCAGTTTGGGAACAGAAAGGATAAAATCGGTTTTGTCAGTTCCCCTTAAGGTGAAGAATAAGATGATCGGACATGTATCTCTTTTCAATAAAAAGGAGAAGGATTTCACCGAAGAAGATTTAAGGCTTTTATCAATCATTGCTATCCAGTCAGCCCAGACCATAGAGTATGCCCGACTATACGAGGAGGAGCGTAAACTGGTGGATCTGGAAAAGGATTTGAAAGTAGCCAGCCACATCCAGCAAGCCCTTTTGCCCAAGGGAAATCCAACTTTTGAGGACATGGAGATTTTTGGCCAGTGGATTCCTGCCAAACAAGTGGGTGGTGACTATTACGATTTCATCCAGATCGACGATTCCCATCTGGGAGTGGTTATAGCGGACGTGTCGGGTAAAGGTACCTCTGCAGCTTTGCTTATGGCTAATCTGCAGGCCTGTTTAAGGGGGCAGGCTATGATCAACCGCAGCGTAAAGGATACGGTTACCAAGATAAACTTCATGCTTTCCAGATCCACGGATATGGGGAAATTCATTACCCTTGTTTACGGGATACTGAACACCAAAAACAAAACCTTAACCTATACCAATGCGGGTCACAACTATCCTTTTCTTCTTGATAAAGATGGAAATGTGAAAACACTGGAGAGTGGTGGAACGGTTCTGGGAGCTTTTGAAAATTTCGGCTACGAGGAGGAGACGCTTCAGTTGAATCCGGGAGATTTTTTGCTTATGTATACTGACGGAATAACCGAGGCGATGAATGACAAGGGGGATATGTTTGAAGAAGAAAGGCTTTTAAAAATTATTAAAGAAAATAAACACCTCTCAACTCAGGAGCTTTCCCAAAAAATCGTCGACTCGGTTCTCTCCTTCCAGGGGTCTACTCCCCAGAGCGATGATCTAACTTTGGTTTTGCTGAAAGTTTGATTTTTACCTTACTGTATCTGTTTAGTTGTTCAATCCTCCGAGTAACTTTTGTAGAATTAGGGGCTGTTGTCGAAGTCTACAAATGTCACCCTGCCTGTTCCTGGCGGTCAGGCCGGGAAATGAAGAGAAGAGCCTTTTATTTCATAGAGAAAATGAGATTCTTCTCCCGCCAAAGGCGGGATCAGAATGACACAATGGTATTGAGCAAAATCCCCATTAGTTCTATAAACTACGGCAATTGAATCCCCCGTCTTTTATTTTCTATTATATGTTTTTCCAGAGAGGTAGTGCGAATTATTTATCCAATCCCATCTTTTTAAGCAGTGCCTTGAACTCTGGCTCCGATCTTAAGGGATCATACACTGGGTCTGTTTTGAGAAAACCTATATCAGGTTCGTGTTCCTGGTATGCTTTTTCGAGCCACTGGAGGGCTCTTTTTTTCTCGCTGAGTCGAATGTAATCTCTGGCGATCTCGGCAACTCGGATGTAACGTTGATTTGATTTATTTTCTAAAATTTCAAGATGCTTACGCACGTAACCCTTCCAACCCGATTTTGTATAGGATTTTTTAAGTGTGTCTACATCCTCAGAGCTCAATAATCCGTAGAAGTTTTCCCCTATTAGACATTGTTCAACCGCTTGTTCAAACATTCCCTTTTTCTCATAAGCCCACCCGATTATTAAATTGGCAAAGCGGAAGCTCGGATCCATCTCAAGAATCTTCTGTCCCTCCTGTATAGCATTGTCGTACTGCCTGGCGAGGATCATTATGTTTCCTGCCGAAACGTTGATAATCAAGGAGAGGGCATCAAGATTTTGTGCCTTTTTGATCTCCTGGATGGCTTGATCGAATCTTCCCATTGCTGACAGATACATCGCATACCACTGGTGTGCTGTGGCATAGTTGGGATTGAGCTCAATTGCTTTTTTAAATTCCCTCTCCGCTTCCTTCCAATCCCAATCATAAGACCATAAGACAAATGCCAGCGAGGAATGAACCTCAGCTAAGGACTGGTCTATTTCCAGTGCTTTGGTTGCCATTTCCTTCGCTTTGGGAAATGCTTCTTTGGCAGAAAGCACCCATGCCTGTTCAAGCATAACGTAACAATCAGCTAACCCGGAGTACGCTAAAGCGTAATTGGGGTCTTTTTTTATGACCTTTTGGAAGAGTTGGAGAGCCTTATTGAGTCCCTCTGGTGTTCTTTTGTTCCAGTGATATCGACCCTTTAAGTACAGATTGTAAGCTTCAACATTATCGGTGTAACGTTTTACCAGAGCCTTTTTTTCCTCTGTTAAAAGTTTAACCTTTAAATTATCCACTATTGCTAAAGAGATCTCGTCCTGAATGGCGAAGATATCTTCTAAATTGCGATCGAATTTCTCAGACCAGATATGATAACCATCAGCCACCTTTATAAGCTGAGCAGTTATCCGCACCCGATTGCCTGCTTTGCGCACGCTTCCCTCAAGCAAACTCTCAACGTTTAATCTTCTACCGATCTCACGGATATCCTCCTGCTTATCCTTAAACACGAATGCTGAAGTTCGTGCAACTACCCTCAAACCTTCAACATGAGTTAGTGCATTTATAATTTCCTCTGCCATACCGTCACAGAAGTAATCCTGTTCCGGATCAGCGCTCAAATTGACAAAGGGCAAAACAGCAATGGAGGGTTGATGTTTCTTTTTTGCAGATTGTTCTTCCATCGTTTCTAATTCTTTACTCGCTTTTTTTAGATCAGATAGAAGTTCCTTGACATCCTGGTAACGGGAATCTGGATTTTTTACTAAGGTATTTTTTACTATTTTTTCTAATCCTTCCGGAACTTCGGGGCGGATTGCTTTTATCGGTTTCGGATTCTGGTTTAATATCGAATATATAACCGCCTGATTATAATCGCCTTTAAAAGGAAGCTGTCCGGTTAGCATTTCATATAACACAACACCTAAAGACCAGATGTCAGTACGCTGATCTACGCTCTCACCACCTGCCTGCTCCGGGGACATATAGGCGACCGTGCCCGAGGTCGTTTTTTCGTCTGGAGCCATAGAACCTTTTGTGATGGTCGCTAAACCGAAATCCATTATCTTGGCCTGACCCTTCGGGGTTATCATTATGTTTTCTGTTTTGATATCCCGGTGTATTATTTCTTTCTCATGGGCTTCATCCAGACCTTCAGCCACCTGAATGGCAATTTTAACCGCCTCATTCAGCTTTAATGATCCTGATAGGATTTTATCCTTTACGCTTTGGCCCTCAACGTAGCCCATGGCTATGAAGGTTTGCCCTTGGGCCTGGTTGATCTCGTAGATGGTACAGATGTTGGGGTGATCCAGTGAGGCAGCAGCCTGCGCTTCATTTATAAACCGTTCCTTTTCCTGTGCACTTCCAAGAGACTGAGGAGTTAGAAATTTTAAAGCGACGGTGCGTTTGAGCTTGGTATCCTGGGCTCTATAAACCACACCCATTCCACCCTCACCCAACTTTTCCAAAATCTTATAATGCGAAACTGTTTTGCCGATCATTTTTCCAGTCCTATTTTCTTCAGTAGCACAGTAAACCTCGGGTCCGACCGTAGGTTATCGAATCTTGGATCGACTTTAAGGTGAAGGTGAATTAACCACACAGATCGGCCCTCATAGGCTTTTTGTAGCCATTCAAAGGCCTGATCTTTCTCTCCAAGGCCTATATAGATCGTTGCTATGCTGTACGGTGAAACGTAGCGTTGTTTGGATAGCTCCTTCAATTCAGCCAGTACTCTCTGGGCTTCGTCTCTATTACCCGATACTCCATAGGTGTGCCCTAGCGCACCTATCATTACTGTTATACCTCCAGAAGCGCTTATCCCCTTTTTAAATTCTGCGATGGCGTCCTCGTAAACCTCCTTTTGCTCATAAGCTAGTCCGAGGACGAAGTGTGCCACCCCAAAGTTTGGATCCATGTCAATTACATTTCGACATTGTTCTATCGCTCGGTCGTACATGCGTGCAATGTAGGAAATCAATCCCACATCTGTGTTAATGATAAGTGAAAGTGGATCAAGCTCCTGTGCCTGTTTTATCTGTGCGATCGCCTCATTCAGCTGCCCCATCACCGTCAGAAGCAAAGAATACCGCTGCTTAGCTGTCGCAAAGCCAGGGTTCAACTGGATGGCTCGCTTGAATTCTTGCTTGGCTTCTGACCAGTTCCAATCGTAGAGGATTCTCACATGTGCCAGTGCCTCGTAAGCCTCCGCGAGCGCGTCATCTATCTCCATTGCCCTCGTCGCGGCTTCCTCTGCTCTTGGTATTGACTCCTTTGGCGAAAGTATATGGTAGCTACAAAGCAAAGAGTAGCTATCAGCCAATCCAGCATAAGCAAGGGCGTAGTGTGCGTCTTTTTCAATAGCTTTTCTGAGGTACTCAATGCCTTTCTTCAGACCCTGTTCGGTCCGCTTGCTCCAGAAGTAGCGGCCCTTAAGATACAGGTTATAAGCTTCAATATTATCGGTGTACCGTTTCACAAGATTTTTCTTCTCTCCTCCTAAGAGCTTGACCTTCAGCTTGTCCACAATCGCCAGAGAGATTTCATCCTGGATGCTAAAGATGTCTTCCATATCCCGATCGTATTTCTCGGACCACAGATGGTATCCGTCAGCAACATTTACAAGCTGTGCTGTGATGCGGAGCCTATTCTTTGCTTTGCGTACACTCCCTTCAAGTACAGTTTGTACCTTGAGCTTCGTACCGATCTCATGAATGTCGTGAGCCTCCCCTTTGAATTGAAATGTCGAGGTTCTTGAAGCCACTTGCAATTTCTCGATTTTTGTCAATGCGTTGATGAGCTCTTCGGCCATCCCATCACAGAAATATTCCTGATCTTTGTGGGGACTCATATCAACAAAGGGAAGTACGGCGATCGAGGGTTTAGACTTTATTTTGGAATCTTGCTCTTTCAAGGCTTTAGCATCCAGCTCCTTTCTGAGGTTTCTTAGATCAGCCAGAATATCTCCAGCGCTCTGGTACCGTGCATCCAGGTTTTTAGCATACCCTTTATTAATAATTAGCTCCAGTCCCGTTGGCACCTCGCTTCGTAAACTCGTTATCGTTTGGGGGTCTTCATTCAAAATTGAATAAATCACCGATTGTTCATACTCCCCTTTGAAGGGTAATTGCCCAGTTATCATCTCATATAAGATCACTCCAAAGGAAAAAATATCACTTCGGTGATCAACATCTTTGCCTTGTGCTTGTTCAGGGGACATATACTGTACAGTGCCTAAAGTCGTTCCAGTCTTGGTCAGCTTGGTCACACCTTTCAGTTTCACTAAGCCAAAATCCATTATCTTAACTAAACCCTCATTGGTAAGCATGATGTTGTCTGACTTAATATCCCGATGAACAATGCCTTTCTGGTGAGCTTTTGATAATCCCTCTGCAATCTGAATACCTACATCTATTATCTTTCTCATACCCCAACTCTCAATCTCCCTCTCTTTGATCATTTCCTTTATGGATTTACCTTCGATGTATTCCATGCAGATGAAACATTCACCCTCTACTTCGTCTATCTCATAAATGATAGTGATATTAGGATGATTCAAAGCCGATGCTGCTTTGGCTTCGTGAACAAACCTTGCTTTAGCTCCCTCATTGCACAAAAGATGTTTTGGTAGAAACTTTAAAGCCACAATTCGATCTAGCTTGGTATCCTCAGCTTTGTAAACAATACCCATACCCCCTTCACCGAGTTTTTCAAGGATTCTGTAATGGGAAACGTTCTTACCAATCATGTCTGAATACCGTCTACTGCATACTGCTTACTCTTGATATTAGCTTTCAATTTTCAATCTCTCCAATCTCTTTTTGGCATCCTCAACCTCAGCTATTCCCGGGTCAGCCTCTTTCATGATATCAAGATATTTCTCATATTGACCTATCGCCTTTTTATCCCAGCCCGATTTCTCGTAGGTGATTGCTAAGAAATAGGGGATTTTGAAGGAGAAGATAGGATTTCTAACACTGGAGAGGATATTCCACTTTAAAAGCTCTTCAAATTTCTGCACAGCATCGCCTATCATATCCTTTTCAAGATAGGTTTTTGCCAGCCAGAAATTCACCCTGTAACTATCTTTCTCCCTTTGGGCAAGCTCTGCGATCTCCTTTAAGGCTTGGTCAAAGTCATTCCCATAATACTTTATCATAAATTCCAGAAGATACCATGATAACTTCTCAGTTTCCGTTTTATCCTTTATTTCCTCTTTAACCTCATTTGATATTTTTTGGGCACTGTCTATTTGCCCTGTCATAGCCAGCAAAATTCCATAATGAGCTTTGGTCATATAAAGGATCTCAGGGAAGACTTTTTTCATGAGCTCGATCGTTTTTTTACCATTTTGCTGTGCTTTTTCAAATTCCTTTCTCTCTATATAGACTAAAGCTGCAGAGTAATGCTTATCTATCTGCTGTATGTATTGCTTGTCCAGCTCATCTGCTGCTATGCCTTGCTTCAATACCTTCAAGGCTGAATTGTACTTGCCCCGGGATAGAGGAATCAGGGCGAGGTCAAGTCGGGAAAGCGATTTATCGCCTTTTCCGCCGACATCGCTATATTTATTAAAATATTTCTCAGCCATATCATATTCTCTTTTGTATAGATACATCAACCCCAATTTCTCAATGCTGGCTTCGAAATCGGGCTTTATCTCTAAGGCTTTGTTATAGGAGTCTATGGCTTTGTCAGCCTCTGCATGGTGGGCATAGATATCCCCTCTTGAATCATAGGGATTGGCGTCTTCTGGTGCTAATTCTACGTATTTATTAATGGACCGAATGGCTTCATCATACTTGCCAGCTGCATCATAGGTGTAAGCCAGGATATTGTATGCATCTTTATACAGCGGGTCGAGCTCGATCACTTTATTTAAACCGATAATAGTTTCCTGGTAATTCCCCATGGTGCGGTTAACAAGAGCCAAATTATAATGAGCCATCTTTTCATCAGGATAGAGCTTTACCATCTGTTCCAGGATCTGTTTGGTTTCAATAGTTTTTCCTCGGAACATCTGATACCAAGCATCGATTAAATATTTTTCTTTCTTGGACACATGATCCGAAAATTCGAATGCTTTTTCCACATATGCTTTTGCTTTTACGTCATCGTGAAGACTCGAGTAGCAAAAGGTTAGCTTCAGATAAGCGCTGGCAAAAGTTGTATCGATGTTTGTAGCCTTTTCGAATTTATCCGCTGCCTCCTTCATATAAAGTTTATTGAAAAGCTCGATTCCCTCAAGATAAAACCTTAAAGCTTCAGGGGAGTGAGTAGTTATATCTGCTATTGGTTTTTCCTCTTCTTTTTGAGCCAGGGCAGGCAGCTCCAAATCCTTTTTTATCTCACGGGAAAGATTATCTATTAAGGGAAAGATATTGGAACCATTGGGTCCTGCTACCCTCTGGGAGGCAACGATATTTCCACTTTCCACGTCCACCAGCTGGGAGGTGATAACCAGATCGGGCTGGGTTGAGAGTATCTTACCTAAAAGCATGTATTTTGCCTGGGCTTTTCGAGCTATCTCGTAAGCAACTGTTTTATCTATGAATTTCACTCCCTCTTTTCCCATCATTTTCAGTATGTCGAAAAGTCTCTGGCTGGAGACCACCCTCATGTATTGGGATTCAGAAAGATCGGTTATCAGAAGCTCGGATACCATCTCCCCGATTTTGTTTTTGTCCTCTTTGTCTTTAAGATTCTCAAAATACATAATGGCTAAGGTATTCTCATGTGCAATTAAACTCTTTTCAGTAACAACACCTAAATTGGAAAATTTGAGAATTACAAAAAACAATGCAATTATTAAAGCAGCTGATGCGGGGACCAAAAACGGGAGAAGCTTTTTGGTCCTGGGTGCCTTTGGCTGCACTTGGATTTTAGTGGTTTTTACATATTCTAAGTTTTTCTTCTCATGCCTCAGATCCGCCAGAAGGTCATCTATGTGTTGATACCTTTCATCCTTCTCCTTGGCTAAAGCTTTGGAGATAAATCTTTCCAAATCTGGTGAGACCTTATCGTTGTATCTGGCTGAAGGCTGAGGTTCTTCGTTCAGGATCGAATAGATTATGGCTGCCAGGTGTTCCCCCCCAAAAGGCAATCTTTTTGCTAAAAGCTCGTACAGAACCACTCCGAAGGAGAAAATGTCTGAGCGGTGATCCACCTCCTCTCCGGATGCCTGCTCCGGCGACATGTAGGCAGCAGTGCCCAGGGTGGAACGGGTCTGAGTCAGTTTTTCAGCTCCCTTGAGCTTGGCCAGACCAAAGTCGGTTATCTTCACCTGTCCCCGGGAGGTAAGCATGATGTTCTCGGATTTTATGTCCCGGTGAACGATCCCCTTCTCATGAGCTAAGGTCAAAGCCTCGCATACCTGTATCCCTATATCCAAAACCTTCTTTATTGGCAGTGTCTCTTTTTCAATTAACCTCTTTAGGGTCTTGCCCTGGATATACTCCATAGCTATAAAAGTCTGTCCCTGGAACTCGTCGATCTCATAGATGGTGGTGATGTTGGAATGATTCAAAGCTGAAGCAGTTTTGGCCTCGTGTATGAACCTTTCCTTTTCAACCGCTTCGTAGGTAAGATGCTGGGGTAAGAATTTTAAGGCTACCATACGGTCTAATTTAGTATCCCGGGCTTTGTAGACCACCCCCATTCCACCTTCCCCTATCTTCTCTAAGATGCTATAATGAGAAACTGTTTTTCCAACCATATATTTTAATCTCTGCCATCAACTTTTAATTTTCAATTGGCTGAGCCTGCTCTTAGCATCTTCTACTTCAGGGATATCCGGATCAGCATCTTTCCAGTAGTTGAGAAACTCCTGGTATTGTTCGATGGCTTCCTTGTTCTGTCCGGTTCGCTGATAAGCCAATCCCAAAGTGTAATGTGCTTTAACTGACCAGACGGGAAATTGTGTTCTTGCCTCATCGTATCTTAAGATTACCTTATCCAGCACCTTTACAGCTTCTTCAGGTTGATCGTTCTCCAGATAGGCTAGACCGAGAAAATAGTGTATTGGAAAAAGTGGCATCGAGCCTTCCCAAATTCCTCTTTTAAAATGAGCGATTGCTACCTCTCTATTTCCTTTGATCAGCTCAACAAAACCCAAAACTCGCCAGTACTCACGCATTGCAGGTAAATCTTTTTCGTCGATATCCTGTCTCCATGATCTGAGAACTTGGTCAGCTTCTGTGAATTGTCCGCGCATTACCCAAATAACGGCGTAGCCATTTCGCAACTTAATCGGATCCTCGGGATCAAGCTTCTTTTGAATTTCTGTTAGGGCTTCAAGTTCGTTTAAAGCTTGATCGAGGTCGTTTTTCTCCAGATAAATAAAAAGCTTGAGGTTGTGTTTATTGGCTTCATACCATCCCTCCAGCTGTTCTTTCCTGTCAGCCTGAATACCTTCATCCAAAACACTAAGAGCTTGTTCAAACTTACCCTGAAATATGGGGATAAAAGCCGAGACAGTTCTTGCCGTTGTGCGGATATGTTCATTCTCGCTGGTCATTGCTTTTTTAATCATCTCTTCAGCCTTCGGATACTCTCTTGAAAAAAGATATGCCTGAGTTAGCTTGTGTGAACTTGTGGCGAAGTTCGGATCTTTCTCCACAGCCTTTTCATAGTTTTTGATCGCCAGTTCGAGTTTCCCATTCAGAGCATATATATCACCACGGGTATCGTAAGAATTCGCTTCCTCAGGCGCCAGTTGAATCAACTTATTGGCGGCTTCGATAGCTTTGTCTAAATCTCCCATTTCGTTATAAATGTATGCCAGTTGATTATAATAGGTGGTCAGGTAAGCAGAATCTGCCTGAACGGTCTTAGTAAGGACCTGGATCGCTTCTTCCGCTTGTTTTATCGAGCGTAAAAAAACAACATAGACGGTGTATGTCACAGTTCTTTGGGGTTCGATCTCGATAGCACGCTCAAATAACTCTTTAGCTTTAAGAGTATCCCCGTACGTTCCTTTCTTGGATGCCAGATTAGTGAGTATAACTACAGAAAGAGGGTTCAATTCATAAGCGATTTCAAGCTCTTTCAAGCCTTGCTTTTTTTTACCGGTGTTGTCCAGCATTATAGAATACCAGTAATGAGCATAAGCGTAGCCGGGATTAAGTTCAATAGCCCTAACGAATTCCTTCTCAGCATCTTCAGTTTCTTTATAACCAGATTCCATTCCAAGAATTAATCCCAGCGATGCATGGGCTTCAGCTAATTTATCATCGAGTTTTAACGCCTTCAGAGCAGCCTCCTTTGCTTTTGGAAGCACTTCTTCAAGGGGGGTGCCCACATTGCTGGGAAGCACAGAGTATGCATCGGCCAATCCAGCATAAGCTAAGGCATAGTTGGAATCCAGCTGGATTGCTTTCTTGAAGTACTCTATCGCTTTCATCAGGTGTTCTTCAGTTCTTTTGTTCCACAGGAAACGACCCTGAACGTATGCATTGTAAGCTTCCAGATTATCGGTATAGCGTCTGACAAAAGTGGATTTATCTTTACCCAGAAGCTTGATTTTCATAACGTCAACGATTGCCTGAGAGATGTCATCCTGGATGGCGAAGATGCTTTTAAGTTCCCGGTCGTAGGTTTGTGACCAGAGGTGGGCATCGTCTGCTACATTAATCAACTGAGCGTTAACCCGGATTCTTTTGTCCTCTTTTTGAATGCTTCCTTCCAGAATGGCGGAGACACCTAATTCATCTCCAATCTTTTTTATGTCCCGGTCCGGGCTTTTATAGCGCATCGCCGAGGTCATGGAGATGATCTTCAGATCTTTAAGCCCGGTGAGTTTACCGATTATGGCTTCGGTCATCCCGTCGCAGAAGTATTCCTGATCCTTTTTAGGGCTTAAGTCCCGGAAAGGCAAAACCGCAATCGAGTTTTGCCATTCGGCTACGGCTATCATTTCAACTCCCAGCATCATCGGTCTCTGTTTTACTCCAAAAAAGAGGTAGCTGGTGATCAGAACTAAAGCTATCAGAGAAATGATACCTACAACCAAAAACGGTTTAGGACGTTTTCTGGCTGGAACTCGAAAGGCGGTCTTGGATGAGGTGGTTGTATCTGGTGTTAATTCCATCTGTACTCTTCGGAGATCGACGATCAATTCGTCCGCATGCTGGTAACGCTGATCTGGACTTTTTGCCAGAGCCTTGTTCACAATCATTTCAAGCTCCACGGGGACGCCAGTTCGCAGCGCAGTGATGGGCACCGGCTCCTCATTCAGGATTGAATAGACCACCGCCTGATCGTAGTCACCCTTGAAGGGGCGTTGACCGACGGTCATCTCGTATATAAGAACCCCCAGAGACCAGATGTCGGTTCGGCGATCCACCACTTCTCCCTTTGCCTGCTCGGGAGACATATAAGCAGCTGTGCCCATGGTTGTTTCGGTCGTGGTGATCTGGGCCCCACCTGCCAATTTAGCTAAACCGAAATCCATGATTTTAGTCTGCCCTTTTTCGGTTAGCATAATGTTGGCGCTTTTGATGTCCCGATGAACAATCCCTTTTTCATGGGCTTCCTGCAAACCCTCTGCAACCTGAAGAGCGATGGCAAGAGCTTCGGTTAATCTCAGCGGTCCCGATTCGATCCTATCTTTTAGATTCTGGCCCTGGACGTAGGCCATGGCGATAAAAGTTTGCCCTTCAGCCTGGTCAATTTCGTGGATGGTGCAGATATTAGGGTGATCCAATGAAGCAGCTGCCTGCGCCTCGGTGAAAAAACGGGTTTTATCCTCTTGGCTTCCCAGAGCTTGAGGAGTAAGGAATTTCAGGGCAACGGTGCGCTTGAGCTTGGTGTCCTCTGTTTTGTACACCACCCCCATTCCACCCTCACCTAATTTCTCCAAAATTCGATAATGGGATATGGTTTTGCCTATCATAGACCACACCTCCCGCCTTTGCTTCGCTTCAGCGGGACAGGCATTCCGCCCTCGCCTAACTTCTCTAAAATCTTATAATGAGAAATGGTTTTACCTATCATCTCTTTTAAAGTAAGTTATTCTTTTTCATCTAATTAAACGAAAGAATTCCGCTTGTCAATGAAAAAACTTTAAGGGGAAAAGGATATCGAGCCAGAGGGTGATTTGCAGTAATTAATGCATCTAAAGGCTATTTGCTATCTTTGATCTGGCATCAGATAAAAAGCTCACTTCAAGCGAGTTTTAGAACAAATCTTATTCAGATATTAATCATAAGTAGGATCCAAGATTTTTCCTATGAAAAGTATGGTTTGGGAGCTTTTTTCTCGAATCATAAATATGAAGGGATGGTCAACCCGAAAACCAGAGGGTCCTTTTATCATCTCAACAATTGTTGCCGCCGCTGCTTCTGTTCCTTTTTCATCTACTTCAATGAACGTTTTGTGCAGAACCGTGTCAATCCACACCTGACCAGGCAGAATATAATACATTTTGGTGAAGTCAGCTGCTCCAGGAGTGAAGGCGATTTGCATCCCCAAGGATTTTAATTCCTCATTAAGGAGCTTTTCATATTCGAGTTTGAATCGGGGGAGATAGATGTTAAGTGAGTCATTTTTAAAACTACTCAACCATTGATTCAGATTGTCCTGACTGAATTCAGCTATTAGAGAATCGATGTCTGTTCCCCAGTGAGGGAGAAAAATGGTCATACTATAATTGCCATCACCGTAGGGTAAATCCAAAGCCCAAAAAGTGTTGTTTCCGAAGTTTTTGAAAAAACCTCTCTGTTCCATCATTTTGCAGGGTTTGGTTGAGCCATCTGAGATATAAAACAAATCATCTTTGGTTTTGTTTTTGTCAAACTGATAGGTCCAGGCACCTTTGAAATAAATGGCATTTACAAGAAACATAATGGTCTGTGAACTAATCTCTTTTCCCTCCCATATCTCTTTTATCTTTCCATTGGTATTTTCCTCAACCCACAAATTGATGCTGTCTATTATACCCGGATCGTCGAAATTCATTCCCTTGATTAGTGCATCGAAGTATTTTTGACACACGCTCAGAAATTCCTCTTTGGGGATCAAGTCATTTAAACGGTACCAGATCGAATTAGCTATCTGAAATTGAACTTCAGGATCGAGCCCGGATAAAAGCTCCATTATATGCTGGTAGGATTGATTTACCTCCTCTATATTCAAGCCCTCGAGTTCAAGGATTTTCTGCATGTCCTCTTTGGTTTTTCCATCAGCGCCGTTGTAGACCATTCCCAGACATACGGAGACGCTCAAAGGGGAGATGATTATGTTTGAATCTTTTTGGGTTTGGTTGATTTCCCTGAAAAGCTTCAGTCCGAATTTATTGTCCGACTCAACCAGATTCTTCTCAACCGTAGTTAAATCAACGGGAGTTTTATGTTTGGTTGGGGTAGAATGGTTTGAGCATTGTATGAATGGAATACATAAGATTAAAATCATAAGATATATTTTTAGGTTTTTCATTTTACCATCCTTTGTTTTAAATTAAAACACTTATCATAGATTCAGTTAAGGTCTGTTATGAATTTTATTATTCATAATTTGGTTCTGTTATTTTTCCTATGAAAAGTATGGTCTGGGATTGGTGTTCCCGAATAATGAACACGAATGGTCGATTAACCTTCATCATCAAACCAACGGGCGGACCTAAGGAAATTTCCACCACGGTTGCTGCTGCGGCTTCAGTTCCCTCCTCGTTCACCTCAATAAAGGTCTTATGTAGTACTGTGTCAATCCATGCATAACCAACCAGCACCTGATACATTTTGGTAAAATCAGCAGCTCCAGGAGCGAAAGCAATTCCCATTCCGAATTTTGTCAGGACGTCGTTCAATCCCCGGCCATATTCGAGTTTGAATTTGGGAAGGTAGATATCCACGGAATCGCTGGTATCCAAAGAAGCACTGGAAAGGTTTTCCAGCCAAGAGTTCAAGTTCTCTTGATTGAATTCCGCTATCAGAGAATCGATGTCAGTTCCCCAATGAGGGAGGAAGATGCTCATGCTGAATTTACCATCTCCATAAGGTAAATCCAGAGCTTCAAAAGCTTCATTCTCGAAGTATCTGTACAAACCTCTCTGTTCCATCATCTTACAGCGTTTATTCGAACCATCCTGCAGGAAAAACCAATCGTCTTTGGTCTCCTGTTCATCAAACTCATATGTCCAGGTTCCTTTGAAATAAATTGCATTTACCAGAAACATAATGGTCAAAGAATCAAGCAGATCATCCAAAAGATTCTTTATTTTTCCGTTAGTATTCTCCTCAACCCAGGCATTGATAGTATCTTCAGTGCTTGGGTCGTCGAAATTCAATCCCTTGACAAAAGCATCGAAGTAATTCTGGCACACGCTTAAAAATTCCTCTCTGGGAAGCAATTTGCATAGACGGTACCAGATCGAATTAGCAATATCAAACTCCACCTGATGATCGAGATGAGTTAATGAATCTATCATTTGCCTGTAACATTGGTTCACCTCGTGGATCGATAGATCCCCGAAGTCGAGGGTTTGATGCATCGCATCTTTTGTTTCCCCATCAGTTCCGTTGTAGGTCATCCCCAATGCCATGGAGATACTTAAGGGGGAGATGAAGATATTGGAATACTTCTCGGTTTTATTGATTTCCCTGAAAAGCTTTAGCCCGAATTGGTTGTTTGAGCTGACCAATTTCTTTTCTACTTTAGCCAGATCGATGGGAGATTGGTAGCTGGTTGGATTAGAACGTTTTGAACACTGCAAAAACAAGAAGCAGATTATAAGCAAAAAAATTATCTTTAAGCTTCTCATTTTATACCTCTCTTTTTCTATCCAACAAATAAGTATCCAAAAATACTATTAAACTAAATCATGGTTTACTCATAATCGGGTTCTGTGATTTTCCCCATGAAAAGTATGGTCTGGGATTGGTTCTCCCGAATAACGAAAATGAACGGTCGATCGACTCGCATTAAAAGTCCCACTGAGGTAAGTCCCATCTCCACCGAGGTAACTGCTGCTGCCTCGGTCCCTTCTTCATTAACCTCCACGAAGGTTTTGTGTTTAACCTTGCTGATATATAGATTCTCAATACCCTGGTATATCTTGGTAAAATCAGCTTGGTAGGGTTGGAAAGCTATCCCCATTCCCATGGCGGTCAGGACATCGTTTAAATTCAGTTCGTATTCGAGCTTGAACTTCGGCAGAAACAAAGTAAAAGATTGTGGGGTGAAGCTTTTTATCCAATTATCCCAGTTTTCCTGATTGAATTTGGCTATCAGGGAGTCGATGTCAACCAGTGGTCGGGGAAGAAAGACGCTCATGCTGAAATCGCCATCCCCGTATGGCAAATCCACAGCCTGAAAGTCAGAGTTGCCGAAATACTGAAATTCACCTTTTTGCTCCATCATCTTACAGGTTTCCTGTGAGCCATCCGGTAGGTGAAACACAGCATCCATGGTCATTTCTTTGTCGAACTCATAAGTCCAGGCTCCTTTGAAATAGATGGCGTTTATCAGAAACATCATGGTCAATGGATTTATAGGTGGTTGAATGATTTGTTCTATCTTTCCGCTGGTGTTTTCATCGACCCATCGGTTGATTATATCCACGGAACTTTGATCGTTAAAGTCCAACCCTTCTACCTTTGCCTGGAAGTATTCTTTGCATAGATCGATGAATTCCTCCCTGGCAGGAAAATTCTTCCGATGCCAGATCGAGTTGGCAATTTGAAATTTTACTTTCGGATCGAGCCCGGTCAAAAGCTCTATCAGGCTTTTGTAAGATTCATTCACCTCCTGGGTAGACAGATCACCGAACTGGAGGGTTTGATGCATAGCTTCTTCTGTTTCCCCGTTGGCACCGTTGTAAGTCATCCCCAGAGCCATGGAGACGCTTAAAGGGGAGATGAAAACGTTTTTATCCTTTTCCTCTTTGATAATCTCTTTGAAAAACTCAAACCCGAATTGGTTGTCTGATTTGACCAGTCTCTTTTCAGCAGAAGTCAACTCGCGAGTTGGCTGTTCTTCAGTGGAGACTGGACTGCTGGAGCACTGCAGAATCGCTATGCAGGCTAAAAGCCCAAATAGAACTTTCAGGTTTTTCATATTACACCTCTTTTAAACGGTGATAAGATTTTGTCAAACTTTGTTAAACACAAAAGACACTTACTCAAAAACAGGATCGGTGATTTTCCCAACAAAAAGTATATTCTTGGATTGATGTTCCCGAATCAAGAATATAAATGGGTGATCAGCTATAAAAAATGACGGTCCCGGTTCCTGCGGTCCCATACCCATCCCAGTAATAGTAACTGCTGCGGCTTCGGTTCCCTTCTCATTTACCTCTATGAAAGTTTTATGTTTCACTATACCGATCCATACATCTATCTCCTCATACATTTTACTGAAGTCAGCTTGGCTGGGATCAAAAGCTATCCCCATTCCCAATGCTTTCAGCACATCGTTTATAATCAGTTCAAATTCAAGTTTGAATTTGGGGATGTAAACGTTTATAGAATCGCTGGATTCAATAGGAGCACCTGAGAGGTTGTCCAGCCAGTAATTCAGATTCCCTTGATTTAGTTCCTCTATAATGGAATCGATATCAGTTCCCCAGTATGGGAGAAGAATGGTCATGCTGAAATCCCCAGAACCATAAGGCAGGTCCAGAGCCTGGAAAACGTCATTGTCGAAATATCTGTACAAGCCTCTCTGCTCCATCATGCGGCACAATTTCTTTGAGCCGTCGGGCAGGTAAAACCAATCGTCTTTGGTATCTTCCTCATTAAACTGATAGGTCCAGGTACCTTTGAAATAAATAGCATTTATAAGAAAGGTGACAATCGAAGGATCTATAGGATCTTCAACCATGTTCTTTATCTTGCCATTTGTATTTTCCTCGATCCAGGAGTTTATGATATCAGCAGCACCTGGGGCATTGAAATCCAGTTCTCTGACCAGAGCATCGAAATAGTTTTTGCAGGTTTTTAAGAAATTCTTTATCGGAGTTAAACCTAATCTGTACCAGATGGAATTAGCAATTTCAAATTCCACCCTGGAATCGAGTTGAGTTAATGAATCTATCATTTGTCTATAACATTCGTTTACCCCTGGACTGGAAAGGCTCCCGAACTCGAGGGTTTGATGCATTGCCTTTTGAGTTTCTCCATCAGCACCATTATATACCATTCCCAAGCACATGGAGACGCTCAAAGGGGAGATGAAAACGTTTGAATTCTTTTCGGTTTTGTTGATTTCCCTGAAAAGCTTGAGCCCGAATTCGTTGTTCGAATTAACCAGTTTCTTTTCTACCGCAGGAAGATCAATGGGTTGTTCATAAGAATTGGTTGGATTGGAGCGCTTGGAACACTGTAGAAGCAAGAGGCTGACCAAAACCACAAAAATGATCTTTAGGTTTCTCATTTTACACCTCTTTTATTTTCAATCTTTAAAAAGTAAACAAAAAACTTTTTAAATAAAATATTTTTTACTCATAATTGGGATCCGTGATTTTCCCTATGAAAAGTATGGTCTGGGATTGGTGTTCCCGGATCATGAATATAAATGGTCGGTTGGCCTTGAAATAAAAGGACGGACCTTCAATCATCTCTGAAACTGCAACTGCTGCAGCTTCAGTGCCTTCCTCGTTTACTTCAATAAAGGTTTTATGCAGCACTGTGTCAATCCACACGTTAGGATCCATTGGTTTTATTTCATACATTTTACTGAAGTCAGCGTTTCCAGGATCAAAAGCTATCCCCATTCCCAGTGTTGTTAGCAGGTTGTTCAGTCCTGATTCAAATTCTAACTTGAACTTAGGTATATATATATTTATGGAATCGTTGGGGTTTAAAGAAGCGTTTGAAAGGCTGTCCAACCACTGATTCAAATTATTTTGATTGAATTGTACTATCAAAGAATCGATATCTGTTCTCCGATATGGTAGGAAAATGGTCATGCTGAAGTTACCTTCTCCGTAGGGCAAATCCAAGGCTTCAAAGGCATCGTTTTCAAAATATTTAAAAAGGCCTTTCTGTTTCATCATCTTGCAAATCTTGTATGAACCATCGGGCAGCCAAAAATAAGAATCTTGGGTAAACTCTTTATCAAAACGGTAAGTCCAGGCACCCTTGAAATAGATGGCGTTAATCAAAAACATCAAGGTCACAGGATTAATTACACCATTTAAGATTTTTTTTATCCTTCCATTGGTATTCTCCTCAACGCAGGCATTGATGGTATCCTCAACATGGGGATCGTATATATCAAAACCCCGAACCAAAGCGTCAAAATAACTCTGGCATAAATCAATAAATTCCACCTTTGGATTTCTACCTTGCAGGCAGTACCATATCGAGTTTGCTATCTGAAAATCCACAGTTGGATCGAGTTGAGTCAATGAATTTATCAGGTGTTTATAACACTGGTTTATTTCTTCTGTTGAAAGATCGCCGTAATCGAGGGTTTGATGCATTGCCTCTTTTGTATCTCCATCAGCTCCATTATAGGTCATTCCCAATACCATGGAGACACTTAAGGGAGAGATAAAGACGTTTGAATCCTTTTTGTCTTGGTTGATCTCCCTGAAAAGCTTGAGCCCGAATTCGTTGTTCGAATTAACCAGTTTTTTTTCTACCGCGGGAAGATCAATGGGTTGTTCATAAGAATTGGTTGGATTGGAGCGCTGGGAACACTGCAAAAGAGTCAAAGAGATTATTATCGCCAATAAAATCTTAAACTTTGACATCTTAACCTCCTTGCCACAAGTTTTTTAGTTCCCCAACCTGGATTAACAATTCGAAGATTTGCTGATATGAGATTACTTGCTCATCACTTCCTTTTGGAATGATGATTGTCCTTCTATATGAAATTTAACTTCAAATCCTTTTTTGTCAAGTAAAATTTAAAGAAAATAAAGTCGTAATTTCATAAACTTAAGGCATTTATCTTGTTGAGTGAGTTTAGATTTTCTTTTCTTGACAGGTCGAGTTGTTTCGTATATATTGAGATTTTTAGGAAAAAGGACTTTTGGATTACTCAAATCAAAGGACAAGACAAAAGGTGTGTTTTTTACATACTGTAAGGGGCTGTTGCTCAATCACATTGTGTCATTCTGACCCCGCCTTTAGCGGGGGAAGAATCTCATTTTTCCTGCGAAATAAAAAACCCTTCACTTCGTTTTTTGGCTGTACAGGGAGGGTGATATTTGTGGACTTCAGCAATGATCCCGTAATATTTGTGAAGAAGGGACGAAATGACTAAACGCGATTATTACGAGGTTCTGGGCATAAGAAAGGAGGCAACCGAGGAGGAGATAAAGGGTGCCTATAGAAAACTTGCCTTAAAATACCATCCGGATAGAAATCCAGGGGATAAGGACTCAGAGGAGAATTTCAAGGAGGCAACCGAGGCTTATGAGGTTTTAAAGGATCCCCAGAAACGGGCAAAATACGACCAGTTCGGTCATGCCGGGGTGACTGCTGGAGCAGGTTTCGAGGGATTCGATTTCGGAAGTTTCGATCTCTCGGATGCATTGCGAGCCTTTATGCGCGATTTCGGGAACTTTTCGATTTTCGATGATTTCTTCGGTGAGACAAAAATCAGAAGAAGGGGTTCACAAAAAGGCCAGGACCTTAGGGTGAGGTTGAAACTCACCCTGTTGGAGATAGCTTCCGGGGTGGATAAGAAAATCAAGTTAAAAAAACTGGTAAAGTGCGAGGAATGCAGAGGAACCGGTGCAGCAGGGGGAAGCTCTAAGGCTACCTGCCCTCGCTGTCAGGGAACCGGCCAGGTAAGAACGGTGAGGAGATCTTTTTTCGGACAGCTGGTTAACGTGACCACCTGCGATTACTGCCAGGGGGAGGGGGAGGTAATAAAGAAACCCTGCCAAATCTGCGGGGGTCAGGGTAGGATTAAGGGTGAAAGCACCATAACGGTTAAAGTTCCTCCGGGAGTTATGACCGGGAATTACATCCCTTTAAGAAGGGCTGGGAGTGTCGGACCCCGGGGCGGTCCACCAGGTGACGTCATCGTTTTCATCGAGGAGATAGAACATGATGACTTCACCAGAAAAGACGACGATATAATCCTTGAGGTTCCGATAAGCTTTTCCCTTGCAG
>LJUW01000078.1 GCA_001304315.1 candidate division Zixibacteria bacterium SM23_73_2
GCCAGCACATCCGGTTTTATCCTTCCGTCAAAGGTAGGACCTTTTGAGCTAAATGAGGCTAACTTCCCACTGAGGTCAACTGCCCCAACCGCAATTACGCTATCTCCATCAGCAGGAGCTATGATATATTCCCAATCTTTATCTCTCTCATTTCCTGCCGCAGTTACCACTACAATCCCTTTAGAAACCGCAATATCAGCAGCAATCGTCGTTATAGCGGTGTTTCCATCCATATCCGAATAAGAATACCATTTATAATATCCCAAAGAGCTGGTCACAATATCTGCTCCAGAGCTCTCAGCCCATTCTATACCCGCCACCCAAAAATCCTCCTCGATTTGTATCTCCTCAAATTTTTTTTCGGTTTTGGCTAAAAGAAAACTCGACCTATAAGCGGGTCCAATCAGAGTATCCTCGACAAAACCGCCCAGAACAGACCAGACCGACGTGCCATGGGAATCCTGACCCTGAGGATCCTGTCCTTCTTCATCCTGTGTTTCCTCATCATTGTTGATAAAATCGTATTCAGCTATAACCCTTCCCTCTTCAAAAGCTTTCTTAAAGGCTTGATGGCTTTTTCTAAACCCGGTGTCAAGTATGCAGATCAAAACACCCTCACCCGAATATCCTGAATCGTGAAGCGTGGGAACAAAAATCTGGTCTAATTGAGGAAATGATTCACCATAACCCAATGAAAACCTTCCCTTTTCAGGTTTATATAAAGGTGGTTGCTTTTGAATTTCTGGATACCTTTTATAATAACTTACAACCTTTTTTATGGAACGAACGAAATTAAATCGAGATATATTTTCTATCTTTTCCTTCGTTGCTCCGATACTTACACCGTTAAGCCATCTCGAAACCGTCCGTATTTTTGCTCCCGTGCCTCTAATTTTCTCAATATAATATTTTGAAACTGGCAAATCAGTAAAATCGAAAATCCCCTCTTTCCCTCTCAGCCTTCGCCTTTCAATTGACTTTTTAGAAACTCTTTTGAAGCATTTTTCGAGAGCACCCTGGTATTCTGAAGAGGTCGCTATCCCTTTATCGGTGAAAAATACCCAGAAAAAACAGGTCGAATCAGAGGGGAACTTCTCCAGGAATTCCTGAGTCTTAGAATCTATTATGGGGATTTCTGGAGGATACCTAAAAGGACTCTCCTCCTGAGCCTGGGAAAAACTCAGAAAAGAAAAAAACAAAAAAAGCAATAAATAAGAAATTCTTAAAATAATTGAGTTCATAAAATAAAGCAAAGAGCTTAATCTAAAAAGGCGACCAGCAAAATCTGCCGATCGCCTCTATCTTTAAAATCAAATTTTTTTATTCAGACTTCTCTTCAGGATAAGAGTGGTCTATTTTCTTCACGAACTCGTCATATTTGAAACCGATAAAAGTCGGGCTTTTCTCATTGTGGCAACTAACGCAGAGCTCCTCTGTAGGCTCAATCAACCCGTTCTCCATAGCCAGCTTTTTGTTTTTCATTATTTTCATCGGCCAGTACTTCTCACCAGCTCCGTGGCAGGCTTCGCAGTTGATCCCCTCCTCCAGGGTGAGCTTTTCAGATTTCAGACTATCAGGAACTCCGTAGCCGGTGATGTGGCAGATCAAACACTCGCCCGCTTTCTGCGGATCTTTGATCTTCATCTTCTTAGCAATTTCCTGCGATTTTTCATTGGCTAAAGTCGCATAAGCACCAGCATGGGGACCCTCCGACCACTTGTCGAACTGCTTTCCTGTTTTTGGCAGGTTATGACAGGGTTTGCATTTCACGGCGCCCATGTACATGTAACCTGGAGCCTCTGCCTTTTCAACTGCTTTTGTTTCCTTTGCAGCTTCGGTTTTCTCCTCCTTCTTTTCCGCCAGAGCTATACCGGCTACAAAGATGGCAAAAAGCCCGATTAAAATCCAGATCAGCCAGGTTTTTCTCATATTATCTTTCACCTCCTCAAATTGTATACGTTTTCTTTATTCTTTTTTACTTGTGATAAATTTAACAAAGTATTTCAGTTTGTCAAGAGTTTTTATTTAACCTTCCCCATCATCTCAGGAATGGAACCCTCATAAATCCTTCTCATCTCTTCCACTTCCAGATCAATCCAGCTGTTGATTTTCAACTTTTTCCCACTGACCTTACCAATTAATTTAATTCTGGTTTTGTTTCTTCTGGCAATTTTCTCAAGCTTTTTCAAATTCTTATTATCCAGACTTACAATAATCCTGGAAAGGGACTCCCCAAAAAGCAAAGCATCAATCCTTATCTTATCCTTAAGATTAACAGTTGCACCTAAAGATTTTGGAGAAGATATACTGCATTCAGCCAAAGCTACTGCCAACCCACCTTCTGAGCAATCATGGGCTGATTTTATAATACCCTTTTGAATAGATTCCAGACAAGTCTTTTGAACTCTTCTCTCCTCCTCCAGATCTATCTTTGGACTTCCCTTGACCAGGTTATGAATAACCTTCAAGTATTCCGAACCATCCAGACTTTTTCTGTTCTCATCCAAAAGCACAATCACATCACCCTCCTTTTTGAACCACTGGGTGGTGGCATGCTTCATATCCTCAAGGATACCAAGCATGCCTATAACCGGGGTGGGATAAACCGCACCGTGTGGATCCTCGTTGTAGAAACTGACGTTACCTCCGGTAACCGGAGTCTCAAAACACCTGCAGGCTTCGCCCATACCGTATACGCATTCCGCAAAGGTCCAGTACATCTCCGGCTTGTAAGGATTGCCAAAATTCAGGCAGTTGGTTATAGCAACGGGTCTGGCACCCGAACAGACCACGTTTCTGGCAGCCTCAGCCACAGCCATCTTACCACCCTCCCTGGGATTCAGATAACAGTATCGGGGATTGCAATCGGTGGAAATGGCTAAGCCTTTTTTGGTGTTCCTTATTCTCAAAACTGCCGAATCAGAGCCGGGTCCCACCGCAGTCCCTGTCCTGACCATGGTATCATACTGCTCGAAAACCCATCTTTTGCTGGCGATATTGGGGGAGGATAGAAGCTTCAATAAGGTCCTGTTTAAATCCTTTGGAGTTTTAACCTTGGATAAATCCAGCTTGGACGTTTCCTTTAGATATTTTGGCTTTATTTTTTCCCTCAGGTAAACCGGTGCACCGCCGCCCAATACCAGAGAAGCTGCGGGTACCTCAGCAACGACCTTACCTTTATTTTTAATCCTGATCATCTTATCCCGGGTAACGTTACCGATTATCTTAGAATTCAATCCCCATTTGGAGAAAATCTCCAACACCCGCCTCTCTTTTCCCTTCTTAGCCACAACCAGCATCCTCTCCTGTGACTCGGAGATCATGATCTCATAGGGGGTCATGTTCTTTTCCCTCAGGGGAACTAAAGAGACATCCATCTCTATTCCGCTTTTGCCCCGGGCTGCTGTCTCCGAGGTTGAGCAGATGATTCCCGCTCCCCCCATATCCTGTATCCCCACTAAAAGGTCCTCCTTTATTATCTCCAGAGTAGCTTCTAAAAGTAGCTTTTCCATAAAAGGATCCCCGATCTGAACCGATGGTCTCCTCTCCTCTGATTTATCGGAGATCTCCTCGGAGGCAAAGGTCACCCCGTGAATACCATCCCTGCCAGTCGAAGCTCCCACTATTAAAACTGGATTACCAGTTCCGGCAGCTTTAGCCCGGGCGATTCTATCCGTTTTAACCAATCCCACTGCCATACAGTTGACCAGGGGATTCCCGGAGAAAGATCCCTCGAAATACACCTCCCCGGCAACGGTCGGGACTCCAAAGCAGTTCCCGTAATCTCCGATCCCCCTGACCACCCCATCGAAAAGGTACCTGGTTCTGGGGTCGGATATTTCACCGAAATGCAGAGAATCCAGAGAAGCAACAGGTCTTGCTCCCATGGTGAAAATATCCCGGAGGATCCCTCCCACTCCGGTAGCCGCACCTTGGTAAGGCTCAACTGCGCAGGGATGATTATGGGATTCTATCTTAAACACCACCGCCATCCCATCACCGATGTCCACCACTCCCGCATTCTCCTCCCCGGCTTTGGCTAAAAGATATCTACCCTCCCGGGGTAAGGTTTTTAAAACCGCAACCGAGTTTTTGTAACTGCAGTGCTCCGACCACATCACCGAGTACATTCCCAATTCGGTATAAGTGAGGTTTCTTCCTAAAATCTTTTTTATCTCCTTATATTCCTCCTTGGTCAGACCGTGTTCCTTAACAAGTTTCCAGGTTACCTTTGGCTCTCTCATAATCTATTCCTTTGATAAACTTTAGATCTCAAATATATCTGCGGATCATGTTTTAGTCAATCAAAAAATTGTTTCTGCCAAATTTTCGATTTTAAAAGATTACATTCAATACAATAAGTTATTTTACCAATTTTTCACTTAAAATAATCGTATATTAAGAAGTAATATTATTTGGCTTGAATTATTTAAATAAGTTTTTGTAACACAACAAAATAGAGAAATGCTAAAGAGGTGAGATTGACGTTTTATGATAAAAAAAATCGGCAATAATACCTCTCCAGTAAGAACCACAAAAAGAGCAGATTTTACCAAAAGACGACAAAAAATCGATCTTCTTTTAAAGAAGGCTTTGAATGGGCACATAAAGGCAAAAAAGCTTCTGCAAAAGGAGTTCGGAATAAAGTTTTATTCCCACGAAGACGTTGAGGAATATCAAAAAAAGAGTTTAAAATCCTCCAAGAATTAAAGTTTTTTACTCCCTTAAAAAATATACTTTGTTTATTTCTTTATGTAAAATGCATTCTCTTTAGAGGATTAAATTTCAAGATAACAAGAAATCTGATGTATGCGGGTGAGTCTGATTTGAGATTATAGACCAAAGCCTTCCAAAATCCCTTTTCCAGGGGAAAAAATCCTTAAAACTCTGCTCCCAAGGAGAAGTAATATTCAGGCTTTGCTGAGACCCAATCGAAATCGGTCCTCCAGGCGGTGTCGAACCTCAAGACGAAAAATCCCAGGTTGGCTCTGGCACCAAAGCCGAATCCAGCTTTGATATCTTTCAGCCTGGATCCATCCTGGGAGGTTCCTCCCTTGAATTCCCTGGTGGTTTTAATCCAGACTTCCCTATCCGGATCCCACCTTTTCCAGGCAGCTCCGATATCCATAAAAATATTCCCATTTACATAGCTCAATGCAAATGGCAGAGGGAATTTCATTGCTAAATGCTCCACGAAAGGATACCTGAACTCCAGATTGGCTAAGGCGAATCTCGTTCCATAAACCTCATAATATCTGTATCCCCTCAAGGGGGTGACCACATGGGCAAAATAGAGGCTCCCGATCTCGTAGATATCTGAATCCCCCAGCTTGGGCCCGATCCAGTTGGAAATACCTCCCAGGTAAAAAAGCTTAGGATCGTCACCATCGCTTCTCCCGGCAGAGAGCCGCAATACGAAATTGTACCTTTTGGCGAAATGCCAGTACTTTCTGTAGTCAAACCAGATGGAATAGTAAGAGATGCTTTTGTCCGATATTTCCGGGGAATACTCCAGGGTTAATATTCTCCTGGATCCGTTTACCGGCCCGGTGTGACCCCAGATTACGTTATCCTTCACCCAGGAAAAATCGACAGGAGACACTTTCACTGAATTGTCATCAAATATATTAGTATAAGGATTGGGATCATAATATTTCCTGTCTATTGCCAGATAGGTCATTCCGCTCTGTATCCTGGTGTATTTGCTGAAAGGCAGGGAGAAAAAGGCTGTTGCTCCGTAAATTCTATCGGAGAAAAGCCGGTCCCAGGAATCGATATAATAATATTTGGTGTGAAAAATCCCCGCTCCCAGATCCAATCTTCTGGTCAGATACTGGTAGAAGAACTGAAAATTGGATTGATCGATGGTGTTGATGAGATCAGTTGCCAGAAGGAAATTGTGATTGCCGAATATATCGGAGAACATTACGAAGGACTGACCCCTGAATCCAAAGAAGGTATCGTAGCTCAAAGCGCCGGAGACCAGATCCGGGGTGAATCTTAACTTGTATTTTTTCCTTTTATAATCGCCGCTGGGAAGTTTATAGGCCAGGGTGTCGAGCTTGCCCTCTTCCTCCGTAACCTTTCTCATCAGAGAGTCGAGTTCGGTCTCTCCTGCCTTGAACACGTAGGAACTGAATTCCCTTTCTTTGGAGTATTCTTTTTGTTCCGGGAAAGGCTCCCCGGGCATCGTATCCGAAACAACGGATTCGGATACCATAGATAAAAGGTATGGGGTTTTGGGTAGTGGCTCGAAAGGCGGTTCAACCGGTTTCAGCTCCTTTAAAAGGAAGATGTCCCATCCTCCCTGATAAAAATAGGAGAATGCTATCCTATCCTCCTTTTTGGACCAGGAGGGGGTAAAACATCCGGACAAAACATTGGTTATGGGATAAATCCGGTTGCTGTCCAGATCCTTTACGTAGAGATTGTTTATTCCGTTTTTGTTTGAAACAAAGCAGATTTTCTTAGAATCGGGTGACCAGGTGGGAGAAAAATTATTACCTTTATTCCGGGTAAGAGGGATGATTTTATCCGAATCGGTCTCCAGCAGGAAAAGATTGTAATCCCCGTAAAGGTATTCTGCACTATCGGAGCTTAACTCCTCTATGGGGCGGTCCGAGGAGAAAGCTATGTACTTCCCATCCTGAGACCAGGCTGGTTCTTCATCATCGTACGGGTCAGAGGTGAGTTCTTTCAGTTCCTCTTTTTTTAAATCGTACAGGTAAAGATCGGTAGCTCCACTTTTCAGTCCGACAAAAACGATCTTCTCTCCGTCACTGGACCAATGAGGAGAAAGCAGGGCATCGAAGTTGAAATTAACTCTTTTGTAGATCTTCTTTTTCTTCACGTTGATGAAGGACAAAACATCCCTACCATTAGTCTTGGTAACGAAGACCAGATTCATTCCGTCCGGAGACCAGGAGAGACCGCTCACATAGGAATGCAAAGATTCCAGATCACCGGATCTGCCCGACTTTGCTAATTTGTCTATCACCTTACCATCTACTGCAGAGATGATGTAGATCTCAGTATAATCGCTTCTATCGGAGAAGATCGCTATTCTGTCTCCCTGAGGCGAAAAGGCTGGTTTTTCGTTAATAAAGGAACCGTCCTCTCTATGGAAGGTGAGTTGCTTGGCAAAATCCTCTGGTTCCTTCCTTTCAGCGATCTCGGGCCAGTATTTTTTCCTGAGATGCTTCATCCACTCCTCTGAGAATTTCTTGACGTTCATTCCAATGGAGACCTCCAAAGCTTTATCCATGCTTATATGAGTTCTCCCCTTGGACAAAATCTCTGCGATCTTCTCTTTTCCATACTTCTCCACCAGATAAAGGATTGCCGACTGACCCTCCTTATATGCTAAGTAACCCCCAACGTAATCTAAGGGGAACAAATAACCGTTTATGGTGGCATCCCTTATTACCATATCAGCCTCCATATCCCAACCCCCCCGGGAGGAGTACTCGGCAAAGCCCTCGGCAAACCACAGAGGCAGGCGGAAAAGATACTGTCGGGATAAAAGCGAACCCAAGACATTACCATAAAGCATATCGTAGGTGAAGGCATGGGTTAGCTCATGATGTAAAACATGCCTGAAATCCTCATAGGAGCCATTAAAGGGAACCACTATTCTGTTCTTAAAGGACTCGGTGAATCCTCCCACCCCCTCCTCGATTATCTGGGGGATGACGTTAGTCTGCTGAAACTCGTTGGGCGAATTGTAAAGTATCACCGGAACCCTCTTTTGCAGATCATAGTCCAGCTGGTCGCTGACAATCAGGTAAGCATCCTCCAGAACCTCTGCGGCGAACTCGGCCAGACCATAGCCGTTTTGGTAATAGTAAATATCGAAATGTCTGGTTTGAATAAAATACCACTCAAAGGATTTATACTGTACCTTGTTCTTACCGAAATACTGAGCCAGCCCCGATGATGAAAAAAGAAATAAAACAAGTATAAGAATTAAAATCGTAAATAAAAATTTAGTTCTCATCTAAGCCCTCTTTCTTTCGATTTGTGCCCCAACCTTTCTTAACTTGTTCTCAATCCTCTCGTAACCTCTGTCTATATGGTAGACCCTTAAGATCTCGGTGACGCCCGAGGCAACCAGTCCTGCCAGTACCAACCCCGCTCCAGCCCTTATATCCGATGCCATAACCGATGCTCCCCTTAAGTCTTTAACTCCATTTATGGCAGCTCTATCACCGGACACCTTAATATCGGCGCCCAGGCGATTGAACTCCATTACTTGAGAGAACCGGTCCTCAAAAACGGTCTCCCTTATATGGGAGGTACCGTCTGCTACGCAGGTTAAGGCCATAACCGATGCCTGCATATCCGTGGGAAAACCGGGGAAAGGATAGGTGGTCACCGAAACTGCTTTTAACCTTTTGGGACCTTTCACCTTTATCCTTTTTCTATCCTCTGAGATCTCGACTCCAGCCTTCAAAAGCTTGTTTTTGACCATTCCCAGATGTTCTGGAATAACGTTCTTTATCTCCAGATACCCTCCGGTTATAGCTGCCGCCATCATGAAAGTGGCTGCTTCCAGTCTGTCCGGAATAGGGGTATACTCGGTGGGCTTAAGCTTCTTGACCCCGTTTATAGTAACGGTGGAGCTTCCAGCACCCTGAATTCCCGCACCCATGGAGTTTAAAAAACAGGCCAAGTCAACCACCTCGGGATCGGAGGCTGCATTGACGATGGTGGTCCTTCCCTCTGCCAGAGTTGCTCCCATAATGATATTCTCCGTTCCGGTATGGGAGGGGCGGTCGAAATAGATAGTGTTCCCTTTTAATCTATCGCAGGAAGCAATCACATATCCATGCTCCTCTGAGATTTTCGCTCCTAATTTTGAAAAACCCATAACATGCAGATTAACCGGTCTCGGTCCGATCACGCATCCTCCTGGTAAGGAGACTTTGGTTTTTTTCAACCTGGCTAAAAGGGGTCCCAAAACTAAAAAAGATGCCCTCATCTTGCTGACCAGCTCGTAGGGCGCTTCATATTTATTGAGGCTTTCGGAATTTATAACCAGCTTTCTGTCACCGGGATAGGTCTTGACCGTTGCTCCCAAATGCTCAAGCACCTTAACCATGGTGTGAATGTCAGCCAGATCGGGAACCTTATTAATTATCACCTCCCCTTTCTCCAAAAGCAACGATCCTGCCAGGATCGGCAAAACCGCATTTTTAGAACTGTTTACTCTGACGGTTCCGGAAAGCCTTTTTCCACCTTCGATTACAAACTTATCCATCTTTCTCCCAAAAAGAATACGATTTATATCTTTCCTTTTTATCTATCCTACGCAAAAACCAAAAAGGATTCTATCAAATTATACTTAATTCAAAGACAAAGTCAAGCGATCTTTGTTTTAGCCTGCAAGACCATCTAAAGAAAAGCGTAATTTGCAAAAATACCAAATACAAATTATACTTCACCCCATCATTTAATTGGACAAAATTTTTCAGAAAAGGTTTAAAGATTTTATGCGACTGTTGCCGAAGTCTACAAATGTCACCCTGCCTATCCCTGGCTGTCAGGCCGGGAAACGAAGTGAAGGGTCTTTTATTCGCAGAAAAAATGAGATTCTTCCTCCCGCCAAAGGCGGGACTCAGAATGACACAATGGGGTTGAGCAACAGCTCCTTATTTTATTCGAATTAAAGACTTCAAATTTCGTTTGTCATTTTGGGACTTATAGATTAATTTAAAATTGATGGGAAAGGTTGTCTATTTTTTGTCGGATGCTCATCTGGGAGCAGAGAGAAAAGAAAAAGAGAGGCTAAAAAGAGCCGAACTCTTTTCCTTTTTAGAAAAAATCAAAAAAGATGCCGAGGCTTTATACATCTTAGGTGACCTTTTCGAGTTCTGGTTCGAGTACAAAAACACAATTCCCAAAGAGCACTTCGATGTTTTAGTAAAACTAAAGGAGATAACTGATTTAAATATAAAAGTGGGTTATGTGACCGGAAACCACGATTTCTGGTTAGGGGATTTTTTAGAAGAGAAAATAGGGATAGAGATATTCAAGGAGCCGACCTCTGTTTTTCATCAGGGTAAAAGGATATTTCTGATCCATGGAGACGGGTTAGCCAAAAAGGATACAGGCTATAGATTTTTGAAAAAGATATTGAGAAACAGAACATGCATCAACTTATATAGATTAATCCCACCGGATTTAGGAATCCCTTTTGCAAAAAAAGTCGCCTCATTAAGCAGGTCTCACACCTCGAAAAAGGACAAAGCTCTTGATGATTACATAGATTTTACAAAAAGTAAAATACAAGACGGTTACGATGCAGTAGTAATGGGACACATCCATTATCCGATGATAAGAAATTTAGGGCGTGGGACTTATTTGAATACCGGGGAGTTTTTTGAGAAGTTCAGTTATGGGAGATTAAAGGAGGGGAAGTTTTATTTGGAAGAGCATAGGGATTAGTTCATAATTTGATATAAAAATCCAACCAGAGGTAAAACTGATAAGCCTAATGTTGCTTGCCCTGCAAAGGAGGGTTCATTAAGTTACTCGTTTCGTTCTATCCGTTTCATCTGCTGGTGAAATTATCATCCGTTTAATCCGCTAAATCCGTTGACCCTATCCGTTTAATCCGTTAAATCCGCTGACCATCCGTT
>LJUW01000079.1 GCA_001304315.1 candidate division Zixibacteria bacterium SM23_73_2
CCTCCACTTTAGGACTTTTAACCACCGATGCTTCTGGAGAGGCGACCTTTGCTTTGGATAACGATACCTTGCTGGTCAGACTATACAAGCCGGGATGGTCTTTCACCGTTCCTGAAACTTTGAAAGTATTCGGGGATACGGATACCACATATTACGGAGCACATTTTGATCCCGGTTCTCCACCCGCACCGGATTTGTGCAGGGTCTATGGATGGATTAAGGATATAAATGACCTGCCATTATCCGGAGCAAAAGTTAAAGCCGGAATAGATGCGGTTCCCCTGAGGTATCAGAACGTTTTGATCAGCCCCTACTTTCGAGAGACCACCACCGATTCGGACGGCTACTGGTATCTGGATCTTTTTCCCAATTCGATTCTAATTCCGGACACCACCTCTTATACTTTCTTTATCTATGGTTCGAGGGGAATCATACTGAACTTAAAAACCAAAATTCCCCATCAATCATCCTGGGAGTTGAGTTTTTGATGTTGGAATTGGAAATAGATTTTAAATACAAAAATTTAAAAGAACAGCTGGATAGGGCAGATCCGAGGCTGCGGGCGGTACTTTTCGAGCTGGCTTTTTTGGTTAAATCACGTTTTAATAAAAGGCTTCTGGTTACTCACATCCAGAGAACACAAAAGGTGCAAAATCTTTTATACCAGGATAAAATGGAACAGGGATTTTTTGTCTGGATAAAGAGGAAGAGGTTTTATTCTGCGGATAAAAAAAGTTCAACTTTGTCACCCCATCAAACCAGACCCTGCCGGGCTGTTGATTTGAGAAGCAGGTGTTTCACCGATGAGGAGATTCTGGATATGAAAAAACATCTGGATTTCTGGTTTCCCTACGGTGGGGGAAAGCCAACTTTTCTCTGTCATAAAAATTCAGGCGAGCACATTCACCTGCAGGTGCCGGTCAAGTAAATGACGAATGATTAATGATTGATGACGAATAACTGATGACTAAAACTAATAAAACAGGGAGGTAAGAATGTTTGATTCCTATCAGGTGTGGCTATTACCCGGAGTGGGGAGTCTTATCGTGCTTTTGGCAGGATGGTTTGCCAAGAATTACATTCTGCCCTATCTATCCACCGAGACGAAAAGGAGGATGGCCAAGTACGTTCTTCTGATCGCTGATGAGGTAACCGATTACTTCGTTTCAAAATATCCGGAGGATAGGTTGGCGAAATGGATGGATCAGGCAGTGGACAAGATAATGGAGATAACCGGTGTGAAAAAGGAGGTTGCCACAAGGGCTTGCCAGGCAGCTTTAGCAAGGAAAACCAAAGAGAATAAGTAGGGTAATTCTTTCAACATAAGATCACCTCCTTAAATCCCCCTCGCTTTTAGTGGGGGGATTTTTTTAGTTTTTTCTTGACAATTTATAGGATTATGATTAATTTAATATTAGAGAAGAAATCACTTTAAATAAATTTTTCACCTGAAGCAGGAGGTGATTATGTATTTAAAATATTTTATCTTAGCGATGGGATTGTGCTTTTTAATAGCAGGCAGCTTTGCCTATGCCCAGCAGGATCCTAACGATCTTGGGGAGCCTGATGTAATCTATTTCGAGGCACAAGGATTGCACTCTAACAACACTTTATGGCTGTCTTCCTGTATGTATCCCTGGGAAGTTTCTATTGGTATTTACCTTACAAGCGATAATCCGATAAATGGGCTGGTCATACCCTTAGTAGATACTGCTTATGGACCTGAGCTTATTGCTTACCTTGATTCAGTAAAAAATAATCCTGATTCTTCCTTTAAAGGTGGTATAGTTGAAAACTTCGATTCATTAGTGGTAGATTTAAGTTATAATCCACCTCAGGTTTTATATGTTGCCTCAGACACGAATGATTCGGTGAATGCATCTGGGTCTTATTTGATAGCACGAATGGTTTATTCTATTGGATTTGGTTCGAGCTTACCTGAAATAATGTGTTTGGACAGTTTGATTTTTCCCACGGGCGAGCAGTTAAAGCTGATAAGAACCGACGGAGTACATTATACTCCACAATTTGAGTCAAAATGCTTTGTGGTATCTGAAAAAGCGGCTACTCCACCTAATCTTTACTGTACGGATAAAGTCTTAGGGCTTGATGGTGATACGGTTACGTATGAAGTTCAGGCAAGCGATGTTGATGGTGATATTGTACCTCAGTCTGCCTATCTAATAATCAGTGGAGTGGATTCCACTCATTATTCACTTATCACTTTGGGTTCAGGTTCTGACTTAGCAATTTGGAGAGTTGAGTTCTATCCTGAGGGGCTTGAATTTGGGGAATACAAAATTCGTTTTAAGGTTAGAGATGAGTTTATGTGCTGGAGTGAATGCACTACTGAAGTTTACCACACCCGAATAGGTGATGCTGATTGCGATTATGATGTTGAACTCTCTGATGTTATCTTTTTGGCAAATTATCTTTTAAAAAGTGGAGATGCTCCTCTGTTTTCTCAGTTAGGAGACGTGAACTGTAATGGAGGGATTGCTATTGATGATGTGATCTATCTTGCCAATTACCTATTGAAGAGCGGACCGGAGCCCTGTGCCGAAATTTAGAATTTGAAGTATTGTCTAAAAGTTTAAAGTTTATTTATTTTTTGAGATATTTTTACCTAAAGTAGGAGGTGAATAAGATGAATAAAAAATCGTTTGCTTTAACGATTATCTTATGCTTTGTTATCGCAGGCAGCTTTGCCTATGCCCAGCAGGACCCCAATGATCCGGGGGAACCTGATGTTATATTATTTGTGCCGGGACCATGCAGTTATTTCGATACTCTTTTAATTCCTCCGAATCCATCTTTGTGGTGGGATGTCGAGATCGAGATTCATCTTTGTAACGACAACCCAATAAATGGATTGGTGATTCCATTGGTGGATACTGTTTATGGCTCTCTCGACGCTTATTTGGATCCTGCTAAAAATAACCCTGATTCTGCATTTAAAGATTTTGCAGTTGAGGGATTCGATTTATTGGCAGTTGATTTAACTTACCATCCCCCTCAAGTCCTATATTGTGCTTCAGATTCAAATGACTCAGCAATCTATGCTGGGCCGATAGCCAGAATGGTTTATTCAGTTAAGGGAGGGGGAGGTACAATATGTCTGGACAGTTTGTCTTTTCCCACTGGTGAGAGGCTCCAGCTGAGAAGATCTGACGGGATCTATTATACTCCCCAGGTCATAGCCAGCTGCTTCTCAACAAAAACGCTTCCCAACTGCCCCATGCCTGACTGTTGGTGTCCCAATGAAATCCTGGGATTGGAAGGTGACACGATCACATATGAGATTTGGGCTGAAGAAATCATATTTTGGTTGGATATCGCAGAGGAGACTGCTTGTCTCTCCGGTCTGGATTCAGCTAATTACTCACTTACCCTGATATATAATATGGTAAGTGAAGCAGGGTGGAGAGTTGATATTTATCCTGAGGACCTTGAATTCGGAACATATGGCGTAGGTTTTGAGGTACAGACCGTATGTCATACACAGGGTGGTTGTGGAACAACAGTGGTTTATACAAAAAGGGGAGATGCTGATGCGGATGGAGATGTGGAGTTGTCCGACGCTATCTTTTTGGCAAATTATCTTTTAAAAAGTGGAGATGCTCCTCTGTTTTCTCATTTAGGAGACGTGAACTGTAATGGAGGGATTGCCATTGATGACGTGATCTATCTTGCCAATTACCTATTGAAGAGCGGACCGGAGCCCTGTGCCGAGCTTTAATAAAGTGGTTTATCACATTTGCGTATCATATTGATATATTATAACTTATAGCTGTTTGCGTTTTTTTTTGCTTTTAGATGAATTATTATTTTGCAAAGTTTATGATTTGTTTTGCAATACATTTTCTCTTCTTCTAAAAACCCGCGCCAGTTATGAAAAAAGACAAATTTCTACAAAAAAACACTTGACAATTATTCAATATTAAGTATATTATAAATAGAGAATTAGAGGGTTTTTCTAAACTTAAAGTTTATGGAGGTGCCCGTACTTTAAGTATGACTTTAAGTCTCTAATTCGGCACACGAGTTGCATAAGGATATAGGTAAAGGAAATGGATTTCAAGAAATGTGATGTTGTTGAGGAAACTGGGAGTGGTGAGCGCTGGCGAAAAACCCAGCCACCCCGAACGACTCGGGGCATCCCCCCTCCACCACTCCCACTTTTTTATTGTTTTTAGTTGTTTGTTACCCCCCCCTTCCCCAGAAAGAAAATCTTTTAGGTTTTACAACTGATATATATGATAAAAATTAATTCTCTTTTTCAGTTCTCTTTATAACAACTAAAGTGGTATCGTCGATTATCCTTTTTCCTTTGAGGGTGGCAAATACCGATTCCAGGATCTCTTTAGCTGTTTTGTCTTTGTTTTGATGCACCACCCTGAAAAGAAGTTTGATCCCGGACTCGATCTCATCTGTGCCCTTTCTCTCGACTAATCCATCGGTGTAAAGTAAAAGAATCTCCCCCGGGTTGAGATAGGCAAAACCTCTTTTGAACCGCACCTCGGGGACCGCTCCGATAACGGTTCCTCCAACGTCAAGCTTTTCTATGTTGTCCCTGAGGATAAGAAGCGGTGGCGGATGACCGGCGTTCACATAGAACAAAGAACCGTCCTTTTCCAACTCAGCCAGAAAAAGGGAGGTGAAACCTTTGGTTCTGTTTCTGTATATCACCCGGTTGAGATTCTCCAGAACGTGCACCAGCTTCATCTGCTTCTCGTAGCCAACCCTTAATCCGATCACCACATCCCTTACCAGAAGTGCAGCGGGAAGGTCATGCCCGCTTGCATCGCCTACCACCAAACCCATCAGATCGAGGTCGAAGGTGAAGAAATCGTAGAAATCCCCTCCCACCAGTTTGGCTGGAACGGTCCGAGCAGCGATCTGAAAACCGGAAAACTCGGGAACTCTTCTGGGAAGCAAACTCTGCTGGATCTTGGCTGCCTGGGTAAGATTGTCCTTCAAGCTCTGGGAAGCCATCCAGTCGTTGAGAACGCTCCTTATGATATTAAGGCTGACCTCGATCTCAGCTCTTTCCCATCCAGGATCGAGCTCGAATAGAAGTACCCAGAGGATCTCCTCTCCCACGCAGAATCCAGCCAGAGTGGTATCATTTCGAGTTTTCAGTTCAGGAACTATCTGGACCTCAGGGTTGTCAAAGATGTAGCTTCCATGCTGAAGCAGAAGCTTTATTGCCTGTTGTTCGGAATCAAGTGATAGGTAAGTCTGGGTCTTTTTTCGGGAGCTTAAATCCTTAACCAGAACAAACCAGTCCTCCTGTTCCTGGAAGAGTTTGCCTTCTCCGATGTGGAGGTCTTTTCCAAAGGAGCTTACCAGCTGCTCCAGAACCGAAGTGAGAAGCTTTGTCGGCTCCTCCATTCGATCTATTCTGGAGAAGAATTTGTCCAGCTCTCTGTAAAAAAGTTTGGGTTCTATCATTTTAAGCCTTCTTTTTCTCCTATTTCTAATTATCGCTTCTTAATATACTTCAGCTTATACGGAAAAAGTCTTTTGGGATTGGATTTTTTATTATTGTCTGAAAAACCCTGTGCGAAGAATTGGAGTACGAGCCTTCAGGTATGCCATTTTGGATCAATTATCCAATAATTAAAATTAAACAGAAGCTTTACACTCTGGAATTTCATCGAGTGGATTTGCTCATTCAAATTCCAGAAATCATGCAGTGAAATCAGCTTCTCAAAGACCTAAGTTTTATCCTTTTTCCTGAAAGCGATGAAAACGCAAATCCCGATACCGCCAAAGAGTATTATAGAGGTTAAAAGAATCATTATAATTGCTGAGGCTGGCATTTATTTTTCCCTCCTTCTCAAGGACATAAGGATTATTCCAATTATGGGCAAAATAATTACAACCAACCAACCACCTAAAAACTCGGCTATCCTCGGAAAACCTCCGTAGGAGGATATGACCCTGTCTTTTATCTCCAATATTATGAGAAAAAGTAAAACAATAGGTGTTATAAATCTGATGAAGAAATCCCACCATTTTCCTATGGAAAACTCAGAAAGGGAGTTCACATATTCCCTTATCTTCCCGCTTCCGAAAACCCAGCCTATTAAGATGCATTCACCTAAGCAAATTATAGATATGCCGAATTTGGTTAAGAAATTGTCCACGATGTCCAGCCACAGAAAACCTGCACCAAATGTCAGGGGAATGCCTAAAGCTAATGCAATCGCTCCCACAGATAGGTTTGTGGTTCGGTGTGATAGTTTCCACTTATCCCTGACCCCTGCAGCAACAGCCTCAACCAGGGAAAAGGCTGAGTCTATACCTAAGGTCAAAAGCATCAGGAAAAACAGAACTCCGAAAAATGGCTGCCAGAAAGGAAGATTAGATATGATATGAGGATAGGTTACAAAGGTTAACTCCGGACCTACTGCAACCACATCAGCCACTGGTTTGCCGAGAAGATGCGCATGATAGCCCAAAGCACCAAAGATAGCAAAGCCTGCTAAAAAAGAGGTGGCGCAATTCGACATACTGATTATGAAAGCATTATTTACGATGTCTGATTTTCGGGGCAGAAAGCTGGAGTATGCTATCATTATCCCAAAGCCGACTGATAGGGAGAAGAAAACCTGTGTATAAGCAGCTAACCATACTCCGGGATTAAGCAGTTTTGCGAATTCAGGTTTTAAGTAAAATGTTAAACCCTCAACTGCCCCCGGCAGGGTAACACCCCGGATGATGAAGACAATAATCAAAATCCAGGGAATAAAGACAGTGGCATAGACTACCTTCCCCACAGTCTTCACCCCTTTCCAGATCGACAGGACGATGAAGATCCAGCTTGCTAAAAGACCTAAAAAGATAAATTTCTTAAAGCCACCTATCTCAAAGGGACTTTGAGTCAACCCGATAGTCTTATTGAAAAATTCTTGCGTGTTTTCTCCCCAGGCCAAGGTAAGAGAATGGATGCCATAGTTGAAACAATAGCTCATAATCACCGCATAATAGACCACGATTCCGAAACCGACCAAGATAGCCATCCAGCCAAACCATTCGAATTTTTTGTTAACTTTATAAAAGGCATCGGAAGCAGCTCCCTGGGTCCTGTGTCCTAATCCGAACTCCAAAATCATTAGGGGAATCCCGGCAGTGAACAATGCCACCAACCAGGCGATCAAGAAAGCCCCCCCACCATTGGCATAACAGATGTAGGGAAACCTCCAGATATTTCCCAGGCCAATGGCTGAACCTATAGCTGCTAAAATAAAGGAAAATCTCGAACTCCACTGATCACGAACTTCCATCGAAACCTCCTGAGATTTTTTAAATTATAATCTCCCTTCAAATATCAGTTTGTTGTTTAAATTCTTTCCAGCACTGGGTAAAAAGATATCCTGAAATAAGAGGAGGGAGGCTTAAGATTAAAAATAATATCAAAGCCACCCACCAGAGCGCTTTTCCCGAAAAAAAGGACATCAGTATGAAACCTGCTGAGATAAGACCCTCCAGAAGCAAAAGCATCCCTCCCACCAGTTCGGATCTGTAGGCGATCAAAGTCGAGACCAGAATGAAAATCCCGATGAGCATTCCCCCCAATACCCCACCGAATTTCTCCCCAGCCAGAAGTGAAAGGATCAAGCCCAAAACTACCCAGAATACTCCTGCCCCGATTCCAATAATCTTTGCTGCTTTTCTTTTTGAAAGGTCAGGCATGTTATTTTGCCTTTTATTCGGATGCGAATCCAAGATTAAAATTTTTTTTATGATATAAAAAATCAAAGGTTTGTCAATAACAATTTCTTTTTAGGATTTTTGTTGAATAATTTGGAGTAAAGTAGAATTTTTGGCTTGTGATTATTCAGGTAAAGTGGCTTTAGTCTCGATGTATGGAGTTCTGAGACAAAGATATAAAAAAGGCCACGGAGGAGATCCCCGTGGCTTTTTAACTTGGCCCGAGAGTATAAATTCGATTTTTATTTTATGAAGGTCATCTTTTTGGTTTCCGATTTATCGTTTGCCTGGACTCGATAGAAATATATTCCACTGGAAACTCTCTTACCTGAATGATCCTTACCATCCCATTGGACCTTTTTCAAACCCCTGGTCTGTTTTCTGTCCAACAGTGTTATCACCTTCTGTCCGCGCAGGTTGTAAATCTCGACTTTGACCTTGGCATCTTTAGCCAGATAGTAACTTATCTCGGTAAAGGGATTGAACGGATTGGGATAATTCCCCAAAAGAGCGAAGTCTTTTACGGTTTTTTCCAGCTCCTCCTCTGAGATCCCGGTCTCTATGGTGGTACACCTGACCGCAAAGGAATCGGTGGATGAAAGTATTAGATCACAGTCGATAAACTCTAAGGTGGCTTCGTTCTTAACGTAGGTGGAGCAAGGTCTGGTATGGCAACTTACCGTGCAGTCGAACATATAATTGTACTCTGTTCCGGGTAAGCCGAGGAAGGTTAGAGTATCCAACAGCGAGCCTGAGGTAAGTTCTATGCAGTCCTCTCCAGAGGAAAAAGCTCCCCAATCTGAAAAAACAGCAGTGGTGCACATAGTATCTACACAGTCCGGGAAGGAGAATTCTCGTCTTTGAGGTACAGTTCTGATACCCTCCTCCGATTCGTTAACCAAAAGTGTTAAAGGGTCATCCGGATCGATGATTCCATTACAGTTGACATCGGTGGTGCAGGGATTTGTTTTTCTACCGTTGAAGGTGACCAATATCTCATACCTAATCTTATCAACCTCATCAAAGATTGCATCCGTGATATCGAATTCACCCTCGAAGTTAATCTTGGTCGCATTATCGCATATCGGTTTCTCGGTAAAAGGTACCGCAGGGACATCACCCAAATCGATCGGGTCTCCGGTTAGATAATCCAAAAGAATCAACCTGGAGCCGGGCGAGCCGGTGAAATCCCCAAAGCAGGTTCTGGCGATATTACTCTGGTTGCATAATTCAGCTGCATTGGCTATGACGCTTCCGACTGTGGTCCATGAATTTTCACCTGTTCCTCCCTGGGTAGTGATGTTTTCCAATTGGAGATTCAATACGATGCTGGTTAACTCTGCGGAAATCTGTCCATTGTTGACGATCACCAATGTGCCGTGGTTTTTCAATATCTTTCTGACTTCGTTCTCGGTTATCTTGATCTCAAATGAGAGTGGTTTCTGATAGGGGTGAATTACAAGGATTTCATCGGTCCATTTCTCCAGTGTCCAATCGCCACTGAAAAAACATTCCGGTGGATAGAAAAAAGTAGGGCAGTTGTTAGGGTCGATCTGCAGGCTGGATTGCTCAACCAATTTCTGAGCTGAAGCTGATGCAGCAGATAGAACGAGAAAAGCGATCAAAGCCAAAAAGAGAAACAACATTTTAATTTTTAACACGATACTACCTCCTTTAAAAGGTTATATGGTTTAGTTTAATTTCTCCTCTACCCGTTTTTAAGTTACTCTCTTGAAGCTACAAACAAAGAAGTCTAACTTACTATTTCCTCCTTCCGGTTAAGTTCTTTCCACCTCGAAACATTTTTAAAATCCTCTTCTATTTTCAATTTAACAAAAAAATAAAATTAAACAATAGAAAAAAATACTTTTTCAATATATTTTTTCAAATTCTTTAATCTACTTTTTAAGTTCATTTTTGATCCTTTGCTTTATCCTAAAATACCAACTATAAAAATACGCAAGAGCCGTGCCAATCTTATAAGTGTCTGATAAGTAGTAAGTTAATTTTAAAAGTGCACAGAATTTAGTCTCAAACTGTGCAAAAGATTGCACATCGATTGATGAATCAATTATTTGAGAAAAATTAAGCCAAAAAATAATCAATACTTCTGTGATTTAACAGTCCCAAAGGACTGAGGTGTGCAAGATCTGAACAGTCATAAAAGAAAATGTGATTTCTCAAATCCCTATGTGGTTTCATCTACCAATCGGAAGATGTCAGTTAGTTTATATTTTTCCTGATTGAGAAAATCAAGACAGAACTATTTACACTTGATAAGAAAATAAGCTTGACAAAGAATTGATTTTTTTATAAAAATAGCCTAAACCTATGGAACAGTTGATGTCGACATTAGAGGTGATCCGGGATTACGTGTGGGGTCCCTTTCTGATTATAGTTCTTCTGGTAATAGGTATATTTCTGACCATCAGATTCAGGTTTGTTCAGATCGCGAAATTCGGTCACGGGATAGCTTTGATCTCCGGTAAATATGACGATCCCAGGGAGGCTGGAGACGTTACTCATTTTCAGGCGCTTTCCGCTGCCCTATCCGCTACCATAGGTACAGGGAACATCGCCGGGGTTGCCACGGCCATTGCCACAGGGGGTCCGGGAGCTGTTTTCTGGATGTGGGTCACCGGTGCTCTGGGAATGGCTAACAAGTTCGCCTCAGCCATGCTGGGTTTAAGGTACAGGACCATACATCCGGATGGTACTGCCTCCGGAGGTCCGATGTACT
>LJUW01000014.1:0-7115 GCA_001304315.1 candidate division Zixibacteria bacterium SM23_73_2
CTCACCTTTGCGCATCCGTTCGAACAGGTCCAGATTCTCCTCCACCGAACGGTTGCGATAGGAACTCTCCTTTCCCGGCTCGGTCAGGGTACCTCTGGTCTGGCGTATCTCTTCCGCGCTAAGATCGTCCACGTAAGCCTTTCCATCCTTGATTAATTTTATGGCATATTCATAGAGCTTACCATAGTAGTCAGAAGCATAATATTCCCGATCCTCCCAGTCAAATCCCAGCCAGCGTATATCCTCCTTCATCGCTTCCGCATATTTAGATTCCTCTTTGATGGGATTGGTATCATCGAACCGCAGATTGCACAGACCCCCGTAATCGGCTGCGATGCCGAAATCGATGCAGATCGCCTTGGCATGCCCGATGTGCAGGTACCCGTTTGGCTCAGGCGGAAACCGTGTATGAACCTTCCCTTTGTATTTGTTTGTACTTAAGTCCTCCTCGACCATCTCCCGGATAAAATCAGTTGGGCGGGTATTTTTCTCCTCTTTCATCTTTTCGTTATCGGAATCGTTGTCAGGCTTTCTCAAAGTGAATTCACCTCTTTTTAACAGAGAAGATAACTCATTTTTTTCTTTACGCCAGAAAAAAATAGCAATTGGAAATAAATTCATTTTCCCCTCCAGCTTTTTAAATAAACAAAAAAAGATTTGCATTGGTTTTATCTTAAGTTTTAGTTAAACATTTTTCAAAACAAATAGTTTGACTATCGCAATTATTTTTCTATCTTCTTTTGATAGGAATGAATAAAATGAAAAAAACAGATCCCCAGATATTCAAAGCCTACGATATAAGGGGCACCTATCCCGATCAAATTAATCAGGAGGTATCATACAAAATTGGAGAAGCCTTTGTTCAATACCTCAAGCCCAAAAACGTTGCGGTGGGAAGGGATATGAGGCTCTCCTCGGATGAACTATGGGAAAGCCTGACCCGGGGGATAACCGAATCCGGATCTAACGTTATAGATTTAGGCTTGTGTTCCACTGATGGATTGTACTTTGCAGTGGGCAAGTTCGGTTTCGATTCCGGTATAATGATAACCGCCTCCCACAATCCACCGGAATACAATGGGATGAAGATGTGCGCCAAAGAAGCCGTGCCCTTGAGCGGGGAAAAGGGCTTGGATAAGATAAAAGAATTGGTTTTAAAAGATGATTTTCCCAAGGATAACAAAGAAAAAGGGAAAGTCATAAAAAAAGACATAACCCAGGATTACACCCGGCATGTTTTATCCTTCATAGATCCCCAAAAGATAAATCCCTTTAAAATAGTGATAGACACGGGAAACGGTATTGGGGGAAAGATAGTCCCGGATGTGTTCTCCCATCTGCCCTGCAAAGTGATTCCCATGTACTTTGAGCTGGACGGCTCATTTCCCAATCATCTTCCCAGTCCCATAGAACCCGAGAACATCAAACCTCTTCAGGAAAAGGTGCTTGAGGAAAAAGCGGATTTAGGAGCTGCTTTCGATGGGGATGCGGACAGGATGTTTCTGGTGGACGAGAAGGCTAAAAGAATCGGTGGAGACATGGTAACCGCTCTGGTTGCCAAAAACCTCTTGAAAAAAGAAAAAGGAGCAACCATCCTCTACAATCTGATCTGCTCGAAAACAGTGCCCCGCATCGTAAAAGACGGAGGTGGAATACCAGTAAGAACAAGAGTGGGACACGCCCTGATAAAACCTCTGATGAAGAAACACAATGCGGTTTTCGGTGGGGAACATTCCGGACATTTCTATTTCAGAAAAAACTGGTTTGCCGATTCGGGGCTAATCGCCCTGCTTATCTGCCTGGAGCTTATCTCCGAGGAAGAAAAACCCTTATCCCTTCTGATAGATTCAATCGACCGGTACTACCGCTCAGGGGAGATCAATTTCAGAGTTGAAGATATCCCCGGAAAATTAAAAGAGATCGAAAAGCACTTCTCAGATGCGAAAATAGACCATCTGGATGGCCTTACTGTGGAGTATCAGGATTGGTGGTTTAACTTGAGGCCATCCAATACCGAACCTCTTTTAAGGCTCAATTTGGAGGCTGAAACCCAAAAGCTTTTGGAAGAAAAAAAGAAAGCCCTCACCCAGCTTATCCAAGAATAAATTCTTTTATCTCTCAAGTAATCAAGAAAAATCTCGATAATTAAAAATAGAGTCTGAATGTATTTTTAGTTTCTTTAAATGGGGGAGAAAAATATGCAACAGACACCCAAAGTTTTGATCGTCGATGATGAGGACAGAATAAGGGAGCTTTTAACCGATACGCTGTCAGCCCTGGGATACCAAACCTTCTCAACCAGAGATGGGAAGGAGGCTTTAACCTTTTTAAAACAACACAGGATAGACCTGGTGATAGCTGACATCCGCATGCCTAAATTCGATGGAATCTCCCTATTAAAAGTAGTGAAAAAAGAGAAGCCGGACCTTCCGGTCCTGATCATCACCGGATACGATTTCAACTACGCCATGGACAAAGCACTGGAAGGGGGAGCCGATGGCTTTTTAGCCAAGCCTTTCAGAATCGGGAAGATCGAGGAGCTGATGAAAAACGTTCTGGGAATAAAGACCGAGCCTTTGGGGAAGACAAAATCCCCCAGGAAGGTACTGGTTGCAGAGGATGACTCAACCTTAAGAAAGATGTTCGTTGAGACCCTGACTTCCCTGGATTATGTTCCCACCGGAGTTGAAAATGGAGAGAAGGCTCTGGATCTAATAAACACTAAAGATTTTGACCTTCTGATAACCGACATAAAGATGCCTAAAATGGATGGGATCACCCTGGTCAAGACCATGAAGAAAAATAAAAATAAAATACCGGTGATCATGGTAACCGGATACCCCAAGGACTACCCTCCTCAAAAAGCCCTATCCGAAGGTGCGGACGGATATTTAGCCAAACCCTTCGGAGTGGATAAAATTGACGAGCTGATGAGAAACCTTCTGGATGAAAGAGAGGAAGTAAAAAGCTAAACTCAAGCCCCCAAAAATACACATCAAAAAAAAGAGGGTAAAACCCTCTTTTTTTATTTCGACAACTTGAATACCATACAATGGTTATATAAACGCTGCTACGATGTATTACAAAAACTTACTTCTGCCTGCAATTCATTTTGTACTTCACTTCAAAAAAAGTAGGTGCGAGCCTGGTAGATTCACTTTAAATAATTTAAAGATTTCTGATATAAATTCTGAAATCGCTGGTTTAGTAAGATAATACTAACTAAACAAGCAAGCATACGAAAAGTGTATATAATTTATATTCAGTGAACATCTTTATTATACACAAAAAATATTTTTTAAGTCTTTGTCTTTCAAAAGACAAAGATGATTAGGTGCATAACTTTATTGTACACCTGTCTTCTTAAGCTTTAAGATTATATCGACAGCATCATTTGTTCATAATATATAATCTCTTATGCCTCATAGTGTTAATAGACATGCCTGACCGATCTTGTGAACATAATCACAATCTGGCACGTCTTTTGCGGTATTATTAAGAGGTAAAATGTATCTAATTGAATCAGATCAAAAAAATGGATCTTCTTATTCATTTCTTACACCAACAATTTCCACTCACGGTTTTAACATCGTATTGCAGCCCTTGTTTGGATAAATATAGATAGAAGGGGAATAAAAAAGGGGGGATATTAGATAAGCCAAGGAGGACACTCTTGAATTCTGGGCTTATCGAGGAGGTGATGCCACGGATTTTGCCTTTGTTTGAATCAGAGGGGGGGAAAGTTCACGAGAATATCTTTAACTAAAAAGAAAGGAGTGAGAAGATGAGAGCCGCAAGAGTTTTTCTTCTGGGTGTGGCTTTTTTTATCTTTTTATTTTCATCTTTGTCTTATGCGGAAGTTCCGCAGATGATTAACTATCAGGGTAAGATAACCACCCCTGTTGGGGCTTTGGTAGACACAACAGTGGGAATGGTGTTCACCATCTATGATCAACCTACCGACGGTTTTGTCTTATGGACAGAGACACAACCATCTGTTGTAGTAGAAAAAGGAGTTTTCAGCGTTCTTATGGGCAGCGTGAATCCCATTCCCGATTCAGTTTTCACCGGCGTTGTGCGGTATCTGGGAGTGAAGGTGGGTGCTGATCCGGAGATGGTACCCAGAAAAGAGATGGTAAGTGTGGCTTATGCTTACCGGACAGGCAGCGATGGTGATTGGACAGTTTCTGGCGATAGCGTCTACAGGTTAAGCGGTAACGTAGGCATAGGCGAAATATCCCCAGATGATGTCAGACTTTATGTCAAAACTGAACCTGCTGGTGATTTGTGGTACGGTGTCTATGTGGAAGCTGGAATGGGGGTGAAAGCTGTTAGCAATGCCATAAGTGGAACTGGAATCTGGGGAGAAGGAGGAGGCACGGGTGTAAAAGGAGTGGGCTATATTGGTATACAGGGCCAAGGATTATACGGTGGCTGGTTTGAGGGAAATGGCTATTTCAGCGGGAAGCTCGGCATTGGCACGAACAGCCCATTTCCAGGTAGCAAGCTTCATGTTCAGCACGATAATATTTATGCCGGTCTCTTCATCTCAGATTATTCGGACTATAATACACACGTTATCCACTCGCAATTTACAGGTACGGGTGAGACTGATGCCAGAGCAGTTTATGGCTACTCCAGGGGGGCAGACAACTATGGTATTGGCGGAGAATTTGTAGGCGGGTATAGGGGTGTACAAGGCATAGTTTACTCCGATGGTGGTGGAGATCCTGTGATGGGGGTCTGCGGTTCTACAGAAGGTGGAAGTACCACCAAGTATGGCGTTTACGGATATGCCGCTGGATCGGGAACGAACTACGGAGTCTATGGATATGCCGTTGGAGGTACTAACTGGGCAGGATACTTTGAAGGCAATGCCAGGGTTACCGGTACCCTGACCAAGGGAGGCGGCTCTTTTCAGATCGACCATCCCCTTGACCCGGAGAACAAATACCTCTTTCACTCCTTTGTGGAATCCCCGGATATGATGAACGTATACAACGGAAACGTAATACTGGATGCCAGAGGAGAGGCGACAGTTGAGCTTCCGGCCTACTTCGAAGCGCTGAACAGGGATTTCCGCTACCAGCTTACAGCCATCGGTGCCCCAGGACCAAATCTTTATATCGCCGCAAAGATTGCCAACAACCAATTCAGCATCGCTGGAGGCGAGCCTGGGATGGAGGTCTCCTGGCAGGTAACCGGCATCCGACATGACAGATTCGCCGAGGCAAACAGGATCCAGGTCGAGGTGGATAAGCCTGTGGATGAACAGGGCAAATACCTCCATCCTGAAGCTTACAACCTGGGTGAGGAATACGACATCCACTATGAGCAGAACAAGCGGACTGAGGAGCGGCTGGAGAAAGAGAAGATGGAGTAAAAAGCTAACAAAAGTAGCGTCGGGCCTTATGCCCGACGATGAAAAGGAGTGCAAAAACTTGTTTTTGCTTGAAACAACAAAGTTGTTGCGCTCCAGAACAAAAACGTCCGGGATAAACCCAGACGACACAACAAAAAATTGCGAGTGTTCAAAAAATGAACAGATCTTCGTTGGTGCAGGAATTGGATTTCCTGCACCGGAAGCACGGTTGGGGAATTCCAATTCCCCAACCAACAGAAGATTGAGAAGAGATATGAAAAGACTCGGCATCCAAAATCAACTTAGAGACAGAAGGAAGAGTATGGAGAAATCTGTCAGCCTTTTAATCATTAACCCCTGGGGTCAACAGGAGGTGATGCCATGGATTTTACCTTTGTTTAAATCGGAGGGGGAAAGTTCACGAGAATATCTTTAACCCTTTTTAGAGGAGAGGAGCGAGCAGATGAAATCGGCAAAAATTCTGGTTCTAGTTGGGGGGATTTTGATCTTAGCTTTCTCATCTTTGGCTTATGCGGATGTTCCGCAGAGGATCAATTACCAGGGGAAGATAACCACACCTGGGGGGGCTTTAGTTGACACCACAATCCAGATGGTGTTCAGCATCTACAATAGTCCCACCGCGGTATCCGCCTTTTGGAGCGAGACCCACCCAGCAGTGGCGGTGCAAAAGGGGATTTTCAGCGTGGTCCTGGGCATGATGAATCCGCTGGACCTTGATGATTTTTATTGGCGGGATTCCGTGTATCTGGGAGTAAAGGTGGGGGCAGATCCGGAGATGACTCCCAGAAAACAGATAGTCAGCACAGCATACGCAATTACCGATGGTGACTGGTACGAATGGGAGAATGATTTGTATCGGTTCGAGGGGAGCGTGTACATCGGGGAATCGTATGACAAGCGCAGCACAGGCGCCGGGGAGGTCGGTTATCAACAACAGCCTGCAAAGCTTAATGTTGTTTCCGACACCGTATGTGCAGGATACTTCGCATCAGATTATCTGGACTGGAACACACACGTTATCCATGCGGAAGTTACTGGCTCAGGCGAGTACGAGGACGCTAAAGCAGTTTATGGCTATTCCAAGCCAGTTGACGGCTACGGCATCGGTGGATACTTTGAAGGTGGATATAAGGGTGTATATGGCTACGTGAGTTCTGTAGACCCTGGAGATCCTGTTGAAGCAGTCTACGGCAGGGCAATTGGTGGAGCGATGACCACAGACAACATCGGCGTGTCTGGGTGGGCCTCATATGGTGTCGGGAACTATGGCGTGTATGGAGAGGCCAATGGCGGAGATTATGATTACGGCGTTTATGGATGGGCCCAAGTTGAAGCCAATAGCTGGGCAGGATACTTTCAAGGTAATGCCATGGTTACCGGTACCCTGACCAAGGGCGGCGGCTCCTTTCAGATCGACCATCCCCTTGACCCGGAAAACAAATACCTGTTCCACTCCTTTGTGGAATCCCCGGATATGAAGAATGTCTACTATGATGGTGTGGTGACCCTGGATGCCACAGGACAGGCAACAGTTCAGCTTCCTGCTTATTTCGAGGCTTTAAATAAGGATTTCCGGTACCAGCTCACCTGCATCGGAGGTTTTGCTCAGGTGTACATCGCACAGAAAATATCCGGCAATCAGTTCACCATAGCTGGAGGCGAGCCTGGTATGGAGGTCTCTTGGCAGATAACCGGCATACGCAAGGATCCCTTTGCTGAGGCAAACAGAATC
>LJUW01000014.1:7127-38489 GCA_001304315.1 candidate division Zixibacteria bacterium SM23_73_2
GAGGTTGACAAGCCTGACAACGAACGAGGTAAATACCTTCATTCTGAAGCCTACAACCTGGCCGAGGAATACGACATTCACTATGAGCAGAACAAGCGGATGGAGGAGAAACGCGAGGCAAGTAAACTTGACTAAATGGAACATTGTAGGGGAGTCCCTGTGGGGCTCCTGATGGGAGGGAATAAATCCCTCCCGTACGAAAAAGATTGGAGGTGTTCAGAAAATGAACAGATTAGAAATTATTAGACTCTTGGTGTTTTTACTGGTGGTCTGCCTTTTGACTTCCTTTACCTTCTACGCTGAATCTCATGCTCAGAGTTTCAAACTGGTAACCGATGTCCTGGATGGATTCGGGGGAAGGGCAAGCTCAACCAATTATTTGGAGAGGATCTCAACCGGTGGTCAGCCCTCGGTTGTTGGAGAGATGCAAAGCACCAATTTCGAGGATCGCTCCGGCTATTCCCATTGTGCCTGGGTCTGGCATGGTGATGCGGACGGAAATGGAAATATGGACTTATCCGATGTTATCACCATTGCCAAGGTTTACTTTGGCCAGCCGGGATTTGAGCTCAGACCCTATGAGGCTGGGGATGTTAACTGTGATAACCTGGCCAATCTGGGAGACGCAATCTACTTAGCCAACTACAAGTTAAAAAGCGGTCCGCCACCCTGTAATCTGTAGAATTTTTACTTGGTGCTGTCGGGAGTTACCTCCCGACAGGAGGTGGTGTCAGGAGGAAACTACTGGCACCATCTTTAATCTATCTTCCTAGGGGATTGCTTCGCTTCGCTCGCAATGACATACAAGGCACTGTCATTGCGGGCGAACGAGTGAGCGTGGCAATCTCTCTCTATTATCAGATTGCTTCCCCCGCCAGGAGCGGGGTTGCAATGACGTCCGAAGAAAGTAAAAACAAAAGTAGGTCGAAATTCCAATTTCGACAAAAGAGATTACTTTGTGCTGTTCGGGTCCCCTGCCCGAACAGTTCTTCCGCCAGGTCTGGGGACCTGGCGGTCACAGACGCTTTGTCATTGCTTAAAGCGAAGCGACTAAGTAATCCATATCTTTATCAGGAGATTATACAGTCTAAGATACCCATGAAATATGATTGGACGTTATAGCGGGGTACCCCTACCCCGCCAGCATCTCGGTCAAGGGTGGGGGCACCCTTGACCAACTTTGAAGTGACGAAGCAATCACTGAAATAAAAAAGGGAGTCCGCAAGGGACTCTCCTACAAAATAATCGATTATACAAAATCTTACTCTTTCAAAAGCAAAACCACCGCAACCGCATATTCTTTGGTATGGGAAAGACTTAAAATCATCCTGCCTTTTCCAATTCTTTTTTGAATCTTCTCCGAAATCCTTAACTCCGGTTTCCCGCTTTTTAAATTCATAACCTCAAAATCCTTCCACCCTACTCCCTGGGAAACACCCGTTCCCAGAGCCTTCATCGCAGCCTCTTTAGCACAGAATCTGGCAGCAAAGGAGAACTCCGGAAATTTCTTCTTTTGGCAGTAGTTTACCTCGGAGGAAGAAAAAACTCTTTTTTTGAATCTTTCTCCCCACTTAAAAAGCGCCTTCTTAATCCTTGCTGTTTCAATTATATCAATGCCTAAAGAATCGATCATAAATATTTAAAAAAATACTTGCTTTTTTCGTTTTTCTTTTTTATTTATATACTATGGAAAGGGTTGTTTTGAAAAACCTTTAACACCACATGAATGAAGGTTGCCCCTGGATGTTGAGCGTACGCGATGATCCCATTCTGGGGGAGCGAAAGCGAAAGATGTTCCAGTGGTTGTAAAAACCCTTTATTGTGTTGGACGGAGAGTGTTTATTCAAAACACCAGCCCTTTCCTTTTTTATTTTTGCAAAGATCGGTAAACTTCATAAAACCCAATCTCCTCCAGATTATCCTTCAACTCGGAGGTAAGCTCTTCTATATTCTGAGTCTTGATTTTCTCCGATAAAATCGAACAGAACTTCCTGAATTGAAAGACCCACCGGGCAAAACCTTCCATGGTTTTTTTCTCCCATGATATTTTCTCCTGGTTCAAAAGCGAAATTTCCCCAGCGTTATTTACAAAGACTTTTTTTAAAAAAGGATAATCATCAATGATACTATCCTTGGCCAAACGAAGATTCTGGGTTGCAATATAAGTGCCCAACACCTTCTGGTAACTTTCGCTTGCCAGGTTGGTTGCCCGGATAAGAATCTTTAAGTAGAATTGGCTTGTAAAATCTGATGATTTTAAAAAAGTGCCTTTTATTTTTCCCTTCTCAATCTTTGATATAAAAGCTTTTACCATCAGTTCCAAAAGGTCCAGATTCAAACTCATCCTGCCATAAACAAATAGTGCACCAAAAGGAAGGTTGAAAATAAAAGCCTTACCCTCCTGGAATTTGAACTCGATTTTCCCTCCCCCCTCCATATTCTCGGTCAGCTTCAAAAGCAAAAGAAAAAGACCTTTCACCACCTCCGGCTCGAAAAGTTTTGGAAAAATCTGAAAGCTTTTCTTCTCTTTTCTGTCCAGAAACAATATCCCTCCTACCCCCCGAACCGATTTTACATCCCTCAAAAGCTCAATCATCTTCCCCTCTTATTAATTTTTTTATACTACGAATTACCAGCTCAAGATCGGTCCCCTCTTCAAAAAAAAGAGCCCAGGCCTTGTTCTCGTGAAAAATCCAGGTCATCCTCTCCCCCAGAAAATCCAGAAATCCTCCCTGAAAACCTCCCGTATCAGAGAAAAATGAGAAGTTCAAAGCAAGCTCGTTAGCACAAGCTATGATTTTGGAGAGCTGTTCGGATCTACCCTTTTCCAAATCGGAGAAAAGTAAAGCTCCATCATCTTTTGCTACCAGGACATTTTTAACTCCTCTTATCTCTGAGATCCTCCTCCACAAATTCAAAAAGTCAGAAAAGGAAAACTCCTTTGGTTTTCTCCTTTCCTTCTTTGCTTTTAATTTTTCAGTAACCTCCCGGTGCAAAAGCCTGATACACTTTTCTACCTCTTCTAAATCCATCTCGGATTGAATGCCCTCGTCCCATTTCTTTTCTACGGTATCAATTACCTTTCCATTCGATACGATGGAAGTCTTTATCTTGGGACGCGGTCTTCTCAGGTACTCGGTTTGAACCTGAAACACCTTTCCGTCCTTTTCAACTTTGGAAACGATACCTGTGGGATTGAGATTTTCCATCTTATAGTAATCTATCGGCTAAAAACAGAAAAAAGTCCAACCCCGCCACAGGCGGGGTTGGAATTATCATCCCCCCTCCACACACTCCCATCAACATTTAGAATAGCCGCAGCTTCTGCACACCACGCATCCACCGTCATATTCCAGTTTAGCTCCGCAATCGGGACAGCGCTCCAGGGACAGATCTTTGTCTGAATTGAAATTCTTGCCATTACCGAAATGCTTGGTCAAAACCTTGGCAATTGCATCCGGAATGGACATAATCAGCCCCCCCTCCTGAAACACGGGTGAAGCCCCTCCAATGCCTACCAGCTGCCCGATTATCTGGTCCAACCCGATTCTCGATCTTAAAGCCAAGGAGATAAGTCTGCATATCGCCTCGGTATCGGCCATGGTAGAATATCCCGATTTCCCTATCTGGGCAAAAACCTCAAAAGGCTTTCCATTTAAGGTGTTTACGGTCACATAAAGGTTCCCGTAACCTGTTTTTATCTTCTCGGTTATTCCGCTCAGAGTCGAGGGTCGCTCCATAGGAGTGACCTTTGGTTTGGCAGGGGCTGCTTTAACCGACAGAACCTGCTCCTTTCTGCTTTGATCCCTGTAGATGGTGATCCCCTTACAACCAAGCCGGTAAGCTAACTTGTAAGCCTCCTCCACATCCTCCCCCTTTGCACCGTTGGGCAAATTTATGGTCTTGGACACAGCATTATCAGTGTATTTCTGGAATACAGCCTGCATTTTAACATGCCATTGGCGTGCTATATCAAAAGAGGTAACGTATATCTTTTTAACCTCCTCGGGGATTTGATCTATTTTTTTCAAAGAGTTTTTCTCCGCGATCTGTTCCAGAAGTTTCTGGGATAGAAAACCTTTTGATTTCCCCTCCTTTTCAAAATAGGGATTAACTTCGGTCAATCTGGTTTGATCCATCACGTTTCTGATATAGCAGATGGCAAAGAAAGGCTCGATCCCCGAGGAACAGGAGGCGATTATGCTGATGGTGCCGGTAGGAGCTATGGTGGTAACCGTGGCATTACGCATAGGGGTATTTTTATCGTAATAGACGCTTTTGCTCCAGTTGGGGAAATTGCCCCTTCTTTTAGCCAGCTCCGAGGACACAAGATGGGATCTTTCCTGAACGAAGCTCATAACCTTCTCCCCCAGATCAACCGCCTCATCAGAACCGTAAGGTATCCGAAGTTGAACCAAAAGATCTGCCCAGCCCATAACCCCCAAACCTATCTTTCGGTTCATCTTGGTGTTCTCCTCTATCTGGGGAAGGGGATATTTGTTCACATCGATGACGTTATCCAGAAACTCAACTGCAGTTCGGGTCACCCTTTCCAGTTTATCCCAGTCGATCTCAAAAGAATCGTTGGTTTTTTTGACCATCTTGGATAAATTTATAGAACCCAGATTGCAACTCTCGTATGGTAAAAGGGGCTGCTCACCGCAGGGATTGGTCGACTCGAAAAGACCCACCTTAGATATTGGATTCTCCTTGTTCATTCGGTCAATGAACATCACTCCCGGCTCACCGGTTTTCCAGGCTTGATTCACGATCATTTCAAAAACCTCTTTGGCTCTCAATCTGACCGGATTGCCATTTTTGGAATAGATGTTCTGGGTTCTCGGATCTATGAGATCGTAAAACTCGTCCTTTTCAGCCTTCATCATAAACTCGTCGGTTACTGCCACCGATATGTTGAAATTATTCAACTCGGAGAGATCCTCCTTTGAGGTGATGAACTCCAGGATATCGGGATGGTCTATCCTCAGAACGCCCATGTTTGCTCCCCTTCTGGTTCCCCCCTGTTTAACCGCCTCAGTGGCAGCATTTATTACCTTCATAAAAGAGATCGGACCCGAGGCAACCCCTGAGGTTGAAGCCACGACCGAGTTTTTGGGCCGCAACTTTGAGAAAGCGAATCCGGTCCCTCCTCCTGACTTATGAATCAAAGCTGTATTCTTTACCGCATCGAATATCGATTCCATGGAATCCTGGATGGGCAGAACAAAGCAGGCTGAAAGCTGACCCAGGGGTCTACCGGCATTCATCAGGGTGGGGGAGTTGGGTAAAAACTCCAGGTTCGACATTAAATCATAGAACTCCCTGGCTTTCTTTTCCACCTCCTCCTCGGTCGATCCGTAATTTTTCTCTGCTGAGGCTATCGCTTTTGCCACCCTCCAGAAAAGTTCTTCCGGACTCTCTGTTACCTCCCCCTGATTATCTTTTATCAGATATCTTCTCTTCAGAACCTTGATCGCATTCTCGGATAAGTTTAGCTTGGTATTCATTTTATTTTCTGTTTAACAGTTCTCTTTTATACCTGCGGTTTTGTTTTCCTCATCTATCTCAAAATCCCAGAAAACAAAGGGCGCTTCTTTTTTCAAAACTTCGAGCATCTTAAGACAAACATATCTTATCTCCCAATGAGCCCTGGGATTACATCTGACCTGGAATATGTGTCGGTATTCCCTGAAATTCGCCGAGATCACTATCTCCGATACGGTGGCATTGGGTAAAATGTATCTGGCATCCTCCTTTGGGACTCCATCTTTCACCATATCAGAATAGAACTTTTCCGCCTCTTTCGCTTTCCTTTTGAATTCATCGACAAAATCGGAGTTTTCAACACTGGGAGGGATTACAAACTCATATTCTTTTACTGCGCCCTGTTCTGGCTTTCCATATTCGACGTATCTCTGGCTTTCCTGTGATGGGGAGGCTAACCTGTGCCTGACCATCTCGTGGGTAAAAACACGAGAACCACCTTTGATTCTGAAGGTTGCATAAGCGTGTTCTAAAACTGAATGATGACCTTTTTTTATCACCTTCTTTATGAGTTCCTCAGTCGATTTAGGGGGATCATATCTGTGAAAACTCAGATAGCAGGTTCTGCAGGCTCTCTCGATCACATCCTGAGGATTCGGTGTAATAGCCATAAGTTCTACTTCCAACGGCACAGATTCCAACTCCTCTTTTAAATTATCCCCCCTCTAAGTTATTGGATTTTTTAAATTAAAGCAGAATAAAATAAAAATCATCTGCCTTCTGTTTTTTTAAACGCAATCTTAAAACTACATAATTAAAAAACTTTTGTCAAGAAAAAAATTTAGGTTTTTCCAAAAAAATCACAATATGTTGTATTTTAATAAATTAGAGGGCACAAAATATTGAAAAACGGGATTTAAGAGATGATAATAAAATATCATTTACATTTGATTTGTGTAACTCATATTATGATAAGGCATTATAGATAAGAAACCTTGCCCCTGGTGGGGGAATCAATCCGTAGGTCGATCCGAAGGATCGATCCTTTGGATCGATTTTCCAAAATCGACATCTTTGTTGTCGAAATTGGAATTTTGACCTACGTTTTTCTGTCTCTCGTAAGAGAAGGGCTTGTCCCCTCCCGCTTCCTTGGGGACCCACAAGAGACTCCCTTACAGTTTAATTTCTTTGGAGTACAATCCATATGAATTGCGGTTTTTTGCAAAAACAAGTTTTTGCACTCCAAAGGAAAAAGCCCGCTTTACGGGCAAGGTGGGGATACCGATAGTTTGACTTATGAATAGTATCTGATTGGACAAAATAGTCTTAAAACCAAGTTGGAAAGGAAAAAGTTTTGTTATTCGGGGGAAACAAAAGCACTCTCACTCTGTACTCTTGCCTGAGATAAAACCGAAAGCAGCTTCTTTTGAGTAAATGGCTTGGATATTACAAAATCAACTCCCTTTATTTTTGCCTCCTCCGTGTCGATCTGGCTTCCCCAGCCAGTGATAAGCGCCACCTTTGTATCTGAATTTATCTTCTTTAATCTTTCGGCTAACTCCCATCCGGACATACTCTCCATCCCCAAATCTGTGAACACCAGGTCAAATTCACCTTTTTTGAAAATCTTCAAACCCTCCTCTCCACTTCTTGCTATCTTGACCCGGTGTCCGGCTTCGACCAGCATTTCCTCAATCACCCTTCTTACCTCCTTTTGATCTTCGACTAAAAGTATATCCTGGGGTGGCAATTGATAAGGGAGCTCTCCTTTTTTCTCAAAAAGCTTCTCTTCTTTGGATTTCGGGAGTTTAACCAAAAAGGTCGTTCCCACATCCGGCTGGCTATCAACATCTATCGTTCCCTTATGCCGTAAAATTATTCCATAGGCAGTGCTTAAACCTAAACCAATACGCTTCACTCCTTTGGTCGAAAAGAAGGGATCAAATGCTCTCTTTTTCACCTCATCGATCATACCGATACCAGTATCCCGAACTCCAATTGAAACAGAATCTTTCTCTGCATCAGTTTCAAGAAAAATCTTCCCACCTTGAGGCAGGGCATCGATGGAATTAAAAATAAGATTTGTAAAAACTTCCCTGAGTTCTGCGGGCTCTCCCATAACCTCTCCCACATCCTTCAAATTGCTAAAAATCTCAATCTTTATACCTTTAGCCTCAGCTTCATCCTTCCATTTTGGTTTGGTGATCTCGATCGCCTGCTGGATCATCTTATTCACATCCACATTCAAAAAGAGTTTATCCGGCTCAGCTCTTGCGAACTCCTGAAGTTTCCTTATCGTACCGGTAGCATCATCTGTTGCCTTTTGGATGATCTCAAGCTGTTTCGTTATATCCTGGTCTTTTACCTGTTTAAGTAGAAGCTCGGTTCTTCCGGATATGACAGCCAGCATATTGTTAAGCTCATGCGCTGCTCCTCCGGCCAACTCTCCCAAGCCCCTTAACTTCTCCGATTGAACCAGCTGGCTTTGAGTGGATTTCAAATCCCGAATAGCATCCTCTAAAACCCGGGTGCGCGATTTCAGCTTTTGATACAATTCCGCCTTAACGATGGATAAGGTTGCATTCTCGGCAAATATCAAAAGTAATTTCAAATCGCTTTGATTGAATTGTTTTTCACCTTTGAAAACGGCAACGTTTAAAACGCCTTTCACCTGATCCTTAACCTTCAATGGAACATACATCGCCGATAAGGCTGGATTCTCTTTTGCCAGTGGAGTATAACTTTCTTTGTTCCATAACAAAGGCTTTTTGTTTAATAGGACCCAATCCACTATCGCCCGATCAGAATCCAGATTAAATTTTTCTATTTTACCTTTTTCCTTAGAATAGATCATTCCAGAAGAAAGCTTCCCCTTGGTACTGTCATACAAAACGATCTTTGAAGTCTCCCCATCCAAACATTGCAAAACAGTATAACAGATGGTATCCAACACCTCGACTACCTCTGTTTCGGAATTAACCAGCGTGCTGACTTCAAACAGGGCTTTTAACTCCTTGAACCTTGTTTCCAAATTGTAAGCTAAAATCCTCTGTTTGATTAAATCCTCACGCAGTTTTTTGATAAAATGCTCTTTTAATAGAACATATGCGGAGAAGAATAAAGATAATGCGGAAAATCCTAAAAATAAGATAGTGAAGTTATACTGGCTCAACTCCTCGGCATAAATATCCTGGATGTCTGAAAAGAATATTATTATCAAAATGAAGGCACCGAAAACCATCAAAACCATAACAGTCAATAGCCAAAGGTGCCAGTCTTTTTTCTCCAGCCTTTTTATGTCCTGACTAATTTTATTCAATAAAAACCCCTTCCTATGCCTCAGACTATATATATTTTCGGAAGAATTAAAACTATCTTGACCAGGAGGTGAATTTTAAATTAAAAAAATCAAAAAGACCGCCCCACTTTTCCCCCGATCCCTTTAACCAAAAGGGGAATGAGAATCAACTGAATTACGATACCTGGAAACCCTACTACAAAAGAGACTTTTAAAAAGGTGGAAAGCCCATAGGGCATGTTCAAAAAAAGACCCAGGATCAAAAGACCCAGGGCAAAGCCAGCCCGACCCAGGATCATGGAAACGACCAAAGCCAAAATCAAAGGGAGTCTTTTAGCCAGAAGCCCGATGATAAGCCCATACACTGGCAACTCCATTGCCATCAGAGGAACAGCATAGGCTGGTGGCATCCCGGTTAAAAAAAAGCTTATCACCGGAGACAAAATTCCCACCACAACTCCGCTTAAAGGTCCCACGAATATCCCGGCTAAAAAAACCGGGATATGCATGGGCAAAAAAATTCTTCCTGCCAAAGCGAACTGGTGAAATAAAATTGGGAGTATTAGTCCCAAGGCTAAAAACAGGGCAGTTAAAGTGATATTCTTTGAGGAAAACTTATTCAATTCTGATTTTGACCTTAAATGAATGTTTTTTAGGTTATCTCTTCAATATTAATAAATTTAGTTGATTCCCCTATTTGACCTGAGTTATGGTTTCTTTTAAAATATACAAGAATTATAAAAAGAATACATCGGATTTGATCTCAACTAAAAAAAATAGCCCATCTCGATAAATCCTTCAATCTATGTTGGGTAAATTCAAATGGTGATCACATCGTCCTTTTCCATTAAAAGCTTCAGAAGTTCGGGCATGTTCCCTATCCGGCCCACCTGTATTTTATCCACAAGGCCGTAATAATTAACACAGGTGGCGCAGGATACAATATCCACCCCCATATTCTCCAGGGATAAAAGAGCATCCATAACCGGAGACTCCTTAGCAGTCAGCCTTACCCCCAATCCATAGAAAACGAGCTTTTCAGGTTTCTCATCCTGACCAACCAGACCATTTATGAACTTTTTGATCATAATATACCCGATCTCCTCTTCCCCCTGGCCCATTTTGTCAGAGTTTATCAAAACTAATTTTTTCATCTTCTATTTTTCCATATAAGATGTTCCCTGTGGATGTCTAAGCCACTAAAAATCACATCCACAGGGAGAACATGTTATCTAACCTTCATAGGATTTAAACACCTTTTTTTCTGCAGAAGACTATTTTTTCAAAACCGCATACTTTTCCCCGATCTTGGTAAAAGCTTCAATAGCTTTATCCAGATGTTTCATCTGGTGAGCAGCAGAGAGCTGGACCCTTATTCTCGCCTGACCACGAGGAACGACCGGATAGGAAAAACCGATAACATAAATCCCCTCAGCTAAAAGGTCCCTGGCAAAGTCATGGGCTAATTTCTCCTCATATAACATAATGGGCACTATGGGGTGTACCCCTTCCTTGATGTTAAACCCAGCTTCTGTCATCTTCTCCCTGAAATAGTTGGTGTTTTTTTCCAACTTATCCCTCAAAGCAGTTGTCTTTGCAAGCGTATCGAACACCTTGATAGAGGTATAGACTACAGTTGGAGCTACGGTGTTTGAAAAAAGATATGGTCTTGACCTTTGACGCAGAATATCTATTATCTCCTTTCTGCCGGTGGTAAATCCACCAGATGCACCACCCAGGGCTTTCCCCAGGGTGCTGGTGATGATATCAATTTTTCCCTGAACTCCTCTATACTCCGGAGTCCCTCTTCCGGTTTTCCCTAAAAATCCGGTAGAATGAGCATCATCTATCATTACCAGAGCATCATATTTTTCAGCCAGAGGACAGATCTGGTCCAATTTGGCGATATCACCATCCATGCTGAAAACACCATCTGTGGCAACAAGACGTAGTTTATATTTCTGGGTATCTTTTAGTTGAGCCTCTAAATCATCCATATCCGCATGTTTGAATCTCCTGCGCTCGGCCTTGCATAATCTTATGCCATCGATTATGCTTGCATGATTTAACTCGTCAGATATAACCGCACATTCTGAATCCAATAGAGTTTCGAAAAGACCACCATTGGCATCGAAGCAAGAGGAATATAAAATGGTATCATCAGTACCCAAAAAGTCAGCAATTTTTTTCTCAAGCTCCTTGTGAATGTCCTGGGTGCCGCAGATGAACCTGACCGATGACATCCCGAATCCATATTTTTCCACACCCTCTTTAGCAGCCTCGATCAATTCTTTGCTTCCAGCCAGACCTAAATAATTATTTGCACAGAAGTTTATCACCTCGCCGGTATCCATGACCTTTATATCAGCAGACTGCGGGGTAAGGATAATCCTTTCATCTTTAAAAAGCCCGGCATTTTTGATATTTTCCAGCTCTTTTCTTAAATTTTCTTTTAGTGCACCGTACATAAAAACTCCTCCTTTCTAAAATCTTTATTTATCAGGGAAACAAAACCACTTTCCCTGATACTTTTGGTCGAGTAGTCATTAAACTGAACCCCTTTTCAAAATCTTTTAAGGGAAGTTTGTGAGTGACCACCGGGGATATATCTAACTTTTTGTATCTCAGAAGATTTGCCAATTTAAACCAGGTGTCATACATCAATCTTCCATTGATTCCATATATGGTGACCCCTTTGAACACAACGCCGTTGTTATAATCCCATTGAACCGGGCCTGAGGCAACACCAAAAGCAGAATATCTTCCTCCTTTTCGTACCAATTTAAACCCCAAATCGATAGCCCTCTGAGTTCCAGCCATATCTAAGATCACATCTACGCCAACACCACTGGTTGCATCCATTATTATTTTCTCAACATCATCGGTCTTATCATTTATTAGAACATCTGCTCCCATCTTTTTGGCGATATCCAATCTGAAGGGATGACGTCCTACAATATAAATCTGACCAGCTCCTCCTACCCGGGCAACCCCTGTAGCAAAAAGTCCGGTCGGACCATCGCCAAAGATAAGGACATGTTTTCCTGTCACCGGCTCAACCAAAGTACAATAAACAGCGTTTCCCAGAGGTTCCTGTACCGAGGCAAATTCTGGAGGAATGGCTTTATCATTTTTCCAGGCAACGATCTCAGGAATTGCAGCGTATTCGGCAAAGCAGCCATCACAGTCAACACCTAAGATCTTTAAATTTCTGCAGATATGTGCCTGCCCAGTCAAACACTGGATACAGTCCATACAGGGGATATGGGTCTCGGCTGAGATGTAATCTCCAACCTTTATTTTTGTAACCTGGCTACCAACCTCAAGCACCTCTCCAGCAAACTCATGTCCCATTGTCTGGGGAATGTTTTTTATTCTACCCTGAGCCCATTCGTTCCATTCATAGATATGCACATCGGTGCCGCAAATAGAGGTCGCTCTGACTTTAACCAGAACCTGATCCGGTTTTATCTTGGGAACATCCACCTCCACAAGCTCTGCACCCACATCTCTTTTGGTTTTAACAATTGCTTTCATCTTCTCGGACATAAAAAGCTCCTTTTTTAAAGAATTCACCTTCGCTCGAGGCAAAAATCTACCAAAAAATTACCCCAGTAGACAAAAAGCCTCTTTTTTTGATCTCAAATCTTTTAAAATCTAATCAATATACTTTGACTTCCACACCTGTTTTTTTCTCTGTCTTTTTAGCTATCTCCTCGAGTTTGTTTTTTTCAACACCGCCAACAGATTCATCTGCTGGAGGATTCTCCAGACTATAAAGCTGAACCGATCTCGGCTTTATCGTTCCTATCTTTTCTATCCAATCATCTGTATCTTTTTGCTTTAAGTTTCCATTCTTTCCATCCACCAGCATAGTCTGAATTACTACATCTTTTACATTCTTTAAATCTTCAATAATTTGATCGAAACTGACTGAGCAACAGGGTCTGTTTACTTTTTTAAAAGCCTCTTCGTTCCCACAATCAAGCTTCAAAACTGAGAGATCAACTTTCTTTAAAGCATCTCTAACCTTCTTTTTATGAAGAGTGGATGAATTGGAGAGAACGGCTATTTTTGTCCGGGGTGAAAGGCTATCTTTTGCCTCGATTACCAAATCCACAATTTCCTCAAAGTCAGGATGGAGAGTAGGCTCTCCATCCCCGGAGAAGGTGATATAATCTAACTTTAGATTTTTTTCTAAGAAGTACTCTAAAGCCTTTTTAACCGCTCCTGGTCTGGGCAATTCATCCTCAAAATCTGAAAGGTCCGAGGTGAGATATTTTGTCCAGCCATAATGACAATATACACAGTTAAAACTGCACACTTTATACTTAATGGGAGAGAGATTTATTCCTAAAGACTTTCTCAGTCTCCGTGAATTAACCGGTCCATAAATTATTGTTTTTTTAAGCTTTAGAATCTGCAAATTATACCTTTCCACTTTGACTAAGAACTATTCCTTAAAAGGAAAATAATAATACTAAATTGAAAGAAAAATGTCAAGGAAAATGGTACTCCTCAAGATACTGACAATTACCTATTTTACCTAAATATGAATTTTACCCTAAGTGATTGAGAATCAAAGCAAACCTTTTAAAGGTTTAAGACCGAAGTCCTCAAGGGCTGCAGGGAGGAGGACCACCTTTTAGATAAAAATTAGCCAGATAGATCACATCCCCCAAATCCACATCCTCATCGCAGTCAACATCACCGGTGATAAAGGGTTGGGGTGCAGGACCACCCTTAAGGAAATAATTGGCTAAAAATATGACGTCACTTAAATCCACGTACCCGTCACCATTTGGATCGCCAATGCGGAAAGGATCGCCTAAGATGGAAATGCTGGCAACGGCTGCTTTGGTGAAATCGACGTAATAGGGAACATTGAAGGCAAACACCCGATCCCCGCTTGAATGATAGTAGGGATTGAAATCCCCAAAATCCTCAATCCCCATAATAGCGGGGAAACCCCAGTCCCAGAATGAAGCGTGATCTGAGGCAGATGATGCTCCCGAGACTATCTTCTGGGGAACCAGTTCCAATCCGTAATCCGATATGGTGCTGATGAAAACATTAGCCAAAGCCTGATTTCCCGAAGGGGAACCACAGTGAACGCCAAGTTTACCATCTCCGTTACCATCGTAAGCTATCATGTCGAAGTTCAACACCCCCAGGATGTTATCGCCTCTGTGGTAAGCCTTCTCCGCATAGTCAGCCGAGCCCCAGAGACCCTGCTCCTCACCGGTGAACGCGACGAACTTAACCGTGTTGGACAGATAATAGTCTTTCAAAATAGAGGCTGAGGCTAAAAGGGAAACTGCTCCTGAGCCATTGTCGTCCGCTCCAGGGGCATAATTAACCGGATCCTCGTAGGTGATGGCATCATAATGCCCGGTTATCAGAAATTCCCTGTCAGGATAATCCCATCCCTGAATCTCAGCCACCACGTTCAGGTGATGGATAACGTTCTCCCATTGGCGAAACCAGTTCTCTCCCCCATCGGTGGTTTTGACTATCCGGTAATAGCCAACAGCCCAACCGGTTAAAGTATCGGTAAAATAAATCCCGCAGATACGATTGGTATTGGAGGTCTGCTCAACCCAGTTTTCTCCCAAATCGGAGGTAAAAAATACGCTTCCATCAAATCCTCCAATCCAGCCGTGAAGGTTATCCACGAAATTGACACTGCGAAAGCTGGGTGAGGCAGGAAAATCTCTCTTAATCCAATTCTCCCCTCCATCGGTGGTATAAACCGCCCATCCCTCAATTCCAACTGCCCAGCCGTTAAGGGAATCGACAAAATCCACACACCAGAAGGACATATATGAAGTTCCGCTCGATTGTTCAATCCAGTTAGATCCCCGGTCAGTAGTATGGATTATAGTCCCAGCCCCCCCCACTGCCCATCCATGGTTAGAATCGGTAAAGTCAACACCATAAAGATATTGATCAACTACTTTCTCCTGCTGGATCCAACCTGTACCGCCATCAGTGGTAAAAAGGATCATCCCCTCCTGACCCACCACCCATCCGGTACTTTCGTCCTCGAAATAACATCCCCTGAAAAGAAAATCAAGGAATTCGGGTTTGCTTCGGTTCTCCCAGCTCTCCCCTCCATCGGTGGACCTGACAATAGCTCCAAGGTCCCCCACCGACCACAGGACGTCATCATCCACCTTGAATATGTCCCAGAGATACAGATTACCCGTTCCCTCAACCTGGGTCCACTCCTCCCCACCATCGGTGGTCATTATAATACCTCCCCAATAATTAACTGCCCAGGCTTTCTGCCCGTCGAAGCTGCATACCACGTCATTAAGATAAGTTCCTTCTCCGGGGGTATTAAAGGTGTCAAATACCACCTCCAATCCCATATTCTCAAACCTCTCCTTCAGATAATCAGCCGCTTTATAAACCCCCTGGCTGAAAGTATACCTGGTTTTTATCGAATCCACTTCTCCATAAATCGTAGTCGTATCTTCGCCTGACAGATCATTTATCCAACAGAGAAGCTGCTCTTGCTCTACCTTTTCCACTATACTGGCTATAACCGGATTATACCCTAATGACAAAGATTCCAGATAAGAAAAAAGGTTGGTTTTTGACTCCAAAGGCAGGGGCTTCTGCTGAATTCTTCTTACGCTGTATCCCGACTGGACTAACTTCTCTATCTTTCCGGGATCTCCTTTGACCAAGGTAACCCTCTTATCCACATTCAAGACAAGTGATATCTCACCTATCCTCGACAGCTGAGATTCTATCTCCTCTGAGGGTTTTAACTGAATCAAATAATACTCTCCACTACCTGCTTCTTTGTCCAGAATATGAAAGCTTACTCCGTTACTTTTTAAAAAATCCAAATCCTTTTGTTGAGCACCTCCGACCCAGAAATCCGCAAGCTTGGCATATATCTCAATCCCGGTGTCCTTGATCTTATCGATAGTCAATTGATCTATCTGTTCTATCTTAACCAGATAACTGGACTGTGCCCCGGCTAAGCTAAAAAACAAAAAAAAGAAAAGACCAAATAGAACTTTCACTTTTTTCATCTTCTTTCCTTTCATTTATTTAAACGCAACTATATCTTTTTTGTTCCTTCTAATTAATATTGCTTTCAGGCATAAGCTTCTATACTTCAATAAAAAAAGAGCCTGAAGGAAAGAAAAAAATTATCTAAAGCACCTTCCCTTCAGGCTCTTCTCTAACATAATATACGCAAATTATCTAAAATGTCAAGAATAATTAATTTATGCAGGATGTAACAGGTAAGTTTTTATATTATGAAGTTTAAATTGTTACATTTCAAAATTTCACACCCAGAACCACCCTTCTTATGCCTGCTAAATCTTTAACAACCCTTAAATTATGATAAGAAAGAACTGAGGAGAGAAATTCAACCAGCTTTTCGTCATCATCCAAAGCCACTTCAAGAGCTAAAAGCCCTCCCTCTTTAAGATATTTAATCCCATCTTCTGCAATCTTCTTGTGAAAATTTATCCCATCATCACCACAAAGAAAAGCAGCCTCTGGCTCGAAATCTTTGATCTCCTTGTCTAAATTTTCGAAATCCGAATCCCTAACATAGGGAGGATTGGAGACTATGCAGTCAAAAGAATTTCCCAGATTCCTGTTATCAAAAGGGCCAAAAATATTGCCCAAAAAATATTCGATCCTTTTCTCGACTTCGTTAATCTTAGCATTTTCCGAAGCCAAATCCAATGCATCTTTGGAAATGTCCGTTGCATAAACTAAAGATTTCTTTAACTCAAAAGCCAAAGTTATTGCGATGACCCCTGATCCTGTGCCAATATCTGCGATCTTTAATGCATCGGATTCTCTCTTTATCTTTTTGAAATGTTTAATAACTTCACTGACCAAAGTCTCGGTTTCAGGCCGTGGGATCATTGCCCTGGGGTCGGTTTTAAATTCCAATCCATAAAATCCAGTGCTTTTTGTTATGTATTGAATAGGTGCGCCGGAAATTCTTTGCTCAAGGAAAGAGTCGAGTTTTTCTCTCTCCTTATCAGATAAAATTTTCTCCTTGTTTAAATATAAATCCACCCTCTTTAAGTTTAAAATTGATGATAAAAAAAGCTCAGAAGTTGAGCGGGGATTGGGGATGTTTTTTTCCTTTAATAGGGAAGTTGCGAAATTTAAAGCAGTAAGTATGCTCTGTGACACTATATAAATTCAAAAATTAAAGTGAAAAATTCAAAGTTAATCTTTTTTCTACTTATTCTAAATGGTCAAAAGGGAAATTCGGGCAAGAACACCCTCTTTTAGGAGAACCATAAAGCCAGTTTTTTACCTGAGTATTTTTTTTCGTTCTGTTGAACTCTTCTAAATAAGGATTAGCTGAGGCTCCATTCTTAAATAAAACCTGAGGCAAAAAGACCATCCCTAATCCCAATTTATTGAAAACTTTGAAAAATTTTCTTCTGGTAATCATTTTAATCACTTCCTGGTATCACAGATTGAGACAACCTGTGATACGTAAAATCCTCATTCGATAAAGTTAAACTTATTTATCTTCATCGCTGGGATGTACATCACCACCCCGAATTGAGGACAGACCTTTCTTTTTCTGCTCATCATCTCCACGTTTGAGAAAGCCTCCAGGATGCTATGTCCCATCCTCATATTCTTGACCGCAGATTTAATACTGCCATTTTCAATCAAAAAGGTCCCATCCTGGGTGGTTCCGGTGATCTGGGTTCTCATCGGATTTAAAAAGTTAATGTACCAGAAACGGGTTACCAGTATACCCCTTTCCGTTGATTTTATCATCTCCTCCATACTCGAATTCCCCGGTTTTATTACCATATTCTTGGGGTAGGGGCCATAGGGGTTGTTGGGCAGAAGTGCATGGCCCGTGGATTTTTGGTCAGCTTTATTCGCATAGTAAGAATTATATACCACTCCCCTGGCAATACCATCTTCAATTAAGGTGACCTTTTTCTTGGCAACCCCTTCATAATCAAAGGGGATACCGGGCATCTGGGTCAAAAAAGGATCTTCCGTTATGGTTATATTATCACCGGTTATCCTTTCCCCGATCTTACCTGCCATAAAGCTTCTTCCCTGAATGAAGGTTTTAGCCCCGAATCCTAAAAAACCCAAAAATAAAAGAAGTGAGGCAACTGCTGCTTCCTCCAATATAACAGTGTATTCGCCGGGGGGGAGCTCCATTGGATCCTCAGAACGAAGAGTTTTCTCAATCGCAGTTTCCGTTATATTATCCAGATCGATCTCGTTCACATCTCTGGATAGCCCTTGCGCCCAGCCGGATTGACTATTTTTGCTTGAGGTCAAACTGAGATACGCTTCGGTCCCTTCGAAATACTGTCTTATTCCCAGGGAATTGGTAACTGTTAACCCCTGATTGGTGATCTCCAAAGCTCCGGTAGCAAGGATTTTCTTTTCTTTGCATTTTTTCACTATTTCAGCTACCCAAAAAGCTCTATCCTCAGGAGAAAAAGTTGAGGTGTTTTCATAAAATCCAGAGACTTTTTCTGCATCCGGTGAGGTGGGGAGGGATTCGAAATCAGGATCATCTTCCAGATTCTTCGCTATCTCAACTGCGTCTCCAACGACCTTTTTTAAATCATCCTCTTCTATGCCGTTGGTAACCGCTACCCCGACCTTTTTGCCTAACACAGCCCGGGCAAAAAGGGTGTGGTCATATTTTGCCACGTTCTGGTGAATAACGTTCTCCGCAAACCTAGTAAGCTTTGTATCCTCTTCCAAAAGCACCAGCTCGGTCTGGTCAGCTTGTGAGAGCTTCAAACCCCTCTCCAGTATCTCTGTGGCTTTTTCCTTTTCGATCATAAAGACCTACTCTCCCACCTTAACCTTCCTGAACCTGCAGGGGCTCGCTCCCTGACCAACCCTCATGTTCTGGGCTGGCTGACCTTTTCCGCAGTTAGGAGTTCCCCACACCTTCCAGTGCTTCTCGTTACAGATACCATCGCAGCTGTTCCAGAATTCGGTGGTATTTCCCGAGTAAGTGGGATTTTTAATCATTTCGCCCAATTTACCGTTTTTTATCTCCCAGCCGATCTCGGTTCCCATCTTGAAACTCTCCCGGTTATCGTCGATCGACCAGGAGGAGACTGTCTCCATATATATCCCGTCATCCACCTCGGAGATTAAATCCGTCAGGGTATGTTTTCCGGGCAAAAGGTTGGTATTGGTCATCCTGATTATGGGCACATCCCCCCAATCCTCTGCCCTCATGCTGGCATTGCTTTCTTTCCCTATCATCGAAGCTGTCTCCCGGGATGTCAGATATCCGACCAAAACTCCGTTCTGTATAAGATAAGATTTTCCTGCTTTAACTCCCTCGTCATCGTATCCAAAAGTTCCCAGACCACTAGGATAGGTGGGGTCAGTTACCACGTTAACCATATCCGATGCATATTTTAACTTTCCCAGCCTGTCAACTGTGGCAAAGCTTGTTCCTGAAAAGTTTTTCTCAGCTCCGAAAACCCGATCCAGCTCCAGGGGGTGACCTATGGATTCGTGCACCTGCAATGATACCTGGGCTCCGTCGAGTACGATGGTTTTAATCCCGGAGGGACAGGTCCTGGCATCCATCAAAGCCTTTGCCTGTTCAGCTACCCTTTCTGAATTCTCCTCTAATTTAAGCATCTCAATCAACTCGTAACCTCTGGTCTGATATTCACCGGAGGAGTTGGGATAGGACCTTCTTCCCATCTCCCGGTGAGACCTCATGGCTAAAGCCGATATCCCCGCACCGCTCTGGATTATCCTCTGCTCTATTTTTGATCCCCCGGATGATGCGAAATACCATTTCTGTTCCCTGAAATCCATAAAGGATTCAAAAGACCTCAAACCCGAGATTTTCTTTGTTAAATCGTAAAGGGACAAAAGATATGTAAGCTTCTCCTTAAGAGAGATTTTGAAGGGGTCGATTTGGATCGGTGTTTGGTAGGTATCGACTATTTTTTCAACTGGCGAAAGCACCAGGTCGTTTTTCTTCACCTTTGAGCTTGCCAGAGCAATCTTGACCGCAAGTTGGGATACCCTATTAACGTTTTCAGGGTTAAGATCGCAGGAGGAAGCAAATCCCCAACAGCCCCTAACAATAACCCTGATCCCGAATCCCAGACTCTCTGATCTGTCAATTAACTCCGGAATCCCATTTTTCATCCTGATGCTTTCATCCCGGGTATGAACCACCCTCAAATCAGCATAAGTTGCACCTAAAGATTTAGTTTGGTTTAATGCAACCTCTGAAATCCTGTCGAAATCAATCATCTTCTATAAGCTATGAGGTACCAGATACATTAAAATAGTTACCAGAAAACTGGCAAAGACCATCCAGAAATAGGTTTTCTCCCCCAAGATGTTTTTCCTTGAATCCCCAGATAAAAAAGAGCCTTTGACAAAAATCAAAGTCAAAAGCCAGAATAAAAACACTATCTGGGTTTTATTATCAGTAATATCCTTTCCAAAGGGGAAAGCCTCCCACAAAACACCAAACGCATACCAGTTCAAAGCCCATCCCAGAGGAAACGTCCCTAAAAAAAGAATGCCCAGGGTCATCCTCGACAGATTCACCGATCTCTGGAGTGTTATTTTTTTGCCTTTGAGTTCAAATATGGAGAAAAAAGAGAGAAAAGCGAAAAATACCCCACCGAACATAGCCAGTATATGGGGGAGCAAGACCGTTCCCGGCACCTCACCCTCGAACCTCAGTCGGATGGGTTTAACCTTTGAGTTTTTCGTCCGGGGAAGGGTAAGTGTAGTTTGACCATTCTCATCGACAACCTTTATATAATAAAAAGTCAAATCACCCTTTGGCTGATGGGGAATTATTCCTTTGAAACCTGCAACATTTTTTTGGTCGGGTATCATCGAGGTAGAAAAATAATCGGTCAAAGTACCGCTTTCCTTTTTTTTAAACCTATATAGAAGCAAAACTCGATTCTCTTGATTTTCTATCCCTTTTATATTAACCGGGATGACTGCATCGCCTGCTCCCTCCTTTTTGGGAACAGTATAGTGCTCGATTTTAACTTTTCCTTTCTCAGCTTCCATATAAACGGATCTTACCATGGAGGTTTTTCTTGCAAAAACTAAAAGGATTATGGTTAGAACTAAAGCCAGGATGGTTTTGAGTTTCATATCCGAAAAGATAAAACTATACTTCCTTCAAGCTTTCCTCTCTTCTCTGTCTTTTCAAAGCCTCGATGAACTCGTCGATGTCACCAGCCAAAATATCGTCCAGCTTGTATAATGTCAAGCCTATTCTATGGTCGGTGACCCTTCCCTGAGGGAAATTGTAAGTTCTTATCTTCTCCGAACGATCGCCAGTTTTTACCATGTCTTTTCTCTCCCTGGCAATCTTTTCCCTCTGTTCCACCTTAGCTTTATCCAGAAGCCTTGCCCTTAAAACCTTCAAAGCCTTGTTTTTGTTTTTGAGCTGCGATTTTTCATCCTGGCAGGTGACCACGGTATTGGTGGGAAGGTGGGTGATTCTCACCGCTGAGTCGGTGGTGTTTACCGATTGCCCTCCCGGTCCCGAGGACCTGAAAACGTCTATCCTTAATTCCTCGGGATTTATCTTGACGTCAACATCCTCAGCTTCGGGAAGCACTGCTACCGATGCGGCAGAGGTATGAATCCTCCCCGAGGCCTCGGTTACCGGTACCCTTTGAACCCGATGAACCCCGGATTCGCATTTCAAAGTCCCAAAAGCCAGGTTCCCTTCCACCAGAAATATTATCTCCTTGAATCCACCTACTCCGGTGGGATTGGAGGACAAAACCTCGGTTCTCCATCCCTTGCTCTCAGCATATTTGAAATACATCTTGTACAAGTCCGCTGCAAAAAGCCCGGCCTCATCCCCACCGGTCCCGGCCCGTATCTCCATTATTGTGTTTCTCACATCGTGAGGATCCTTGGGCAAAAGCAGAAGTTTCAGTTTATTCTCAAATTCCTTTTTCTGAGGATAAAGCTCCTCCAACTCGGATTTCGCCAGCTCAACCAGCTCCTGGTCCTCTGAATCGTTTTTGATCTTCTCATCCTCCTCTATATGCTTGATGATTCTTCTGTACTCAGAACCCAGCTCCATTATCTCGGAGAGATCCTTATGCTCCTTGGCTACCTGTTTATACCTGTTCTTATTGGAAAGTATCCCCCGATCGGACAGAAGATCGGTAAGCTCCCTGTGTTTTTTCTCTAACTTTTCCAGAATGTCAAGCATCTTGTTTCACCCTCTATTCAGACCTCAACATTTAAATCTCTTTTCTCCTTCTCCACCGCATTCTCCAGAGCCACAATAGCCACCTCCAGCTGTGAATCCGAAGGTTCTTTGGTGGTTATTCTCTGCAGCCATAAGCCCGGTGCGATCAAAAGCCTGGTGATCTTTTTTTCCTTTTTCTTGCCCGAGAGTTTAAGAAGCTCGTAGGAACCGCCAGCCACGAGGGGAAGAAGGGTAAGGTGGATCAAAACCCTTTTCAGAAGTGAGGGTGGGAATCCGGTTAAAAGAAAATACATGGTATCGGATAAAGAGTAAAAGAGTATGGCGAAGATCACCACCACCAGAACGAAACTGGTGCCGCATCGGGGATGCTTGGTGGAATACTTTTTTACGTTGTCCACGGTCATGATCTCCCCGGCCTCGTAAGCATATACCGATTTGTGCTCAGCTCCATGATATTCGAAAACCCGTCTGAACTCCCCCCACAGGGAAATACCCCAGACGTACAAAAGAAACATTAAAACCCTGATTATACCAGCTACTAAATTGAAAACCAGAGCATCCCTTTTCAAACTCAGGAGGTTGGAGACGAAAAGCGGGAAAAAGAAAAAAACCAGAATCCCCAGACCGAAAGCCAAAACCATGGTCAATCCCATCAAAAAACCCTGAGATTTTTTGTCCTCCTTGGATTTTTTACCTTTTTTCTCGTTCTTCTCTTTATCTATCTCTTCCATGGCTATATCTGCGGAGTAATTTAAGCTTTTGATCCCGATGTAAAGCATCTCAAACAAAGAGATAACCCCTCTGATCACCGGCCAGCCTAAAACTTTCTTTCTTTTGGTTAAAGACACAAAGTCGTCATTTTTCACCACGATCTCCCCGCTCTGTTTACGAACCGCGGTTGAGATCCTGGTAGGGGAACGCATCATCACCCCTTCTATTACCGCCTGGCCACCAACGTGTTTATCCGCCAAAACAAATCACCCCTGATATATCCGTTTAATCCGTTGATATATAAAAAGCGACCTTCAGAAAAAGGATGCACGTAAAAGCTCTCCCTGAAGGTCGCTAAAATTCGCTAATTACCCTTTTTATTTTCCTTTTGTTTTTCTATCCTCTCGTATTTTTTCTTAAACTTCTCCACCCTCCCTGCTGTATCCACCAGCTTCTGTTTTCCGGTGAAAAAAGGATGGCAGGCGGAGCATATCTCCACCCTTATATCCTTAGCCGTGGAGCGGGTATGGATCACGTTTCCGCAGGCACAGGTTATGGTGGTATCGAAATACTTGGGATGAATCTTCTTTTTCAAAGCAACTCTCCTTTTAAAGGCGAATCCTTTTTTTATACGTAAGATTCATGGTAAATCTTCAAATATAACAGGTAAAATATCTAATTCCCCTCGGTTTGGCTCCTTCGCATATCGGAAAGCTCTTTTCTTGCCACCACATTATTGGGATCCAACTCCAGAGCCCGGTTAAATTCCTCCAAAGCCTTATCCTTATCCCCTTTCTTTTGATACACCAATCCCAAATAGGCATGGGGTTCGGCTGAGTTTGGAACAAGCTTTGCTGTCTTATTCAGCTCGTCAACTGCCAGATCATACATCCCTTGCTCGTAATACAAAAAGCTCAAGTTTCTCAGCGCCTCTATGTTATCCGGATCGTAAGTTAAGGCTCTCCGGTAGGCGGACATGGCTTGGTCAGCTTTTTCCAATCTGTAGTAAGCTCTTCCCAGGGTGATCAAAGCCTCGATATACTCGGGATCCTTGGAGAGCACCTCCTCCAAAACCTCCACCGCCCTCTCCGGCATCCTTTTCTCCAGATAGGCACCCCCCAGATTGTGATAGGCAGTAAGAAAAGTGGAATCCAGCTCGATCACCTTCTCGAACTGGACTATTGCCTCATCCAGCATTCCCTGCCGGAGCAAAGCTCCGCCCAGATTATTTCTGGCTTCGAAGAAATCGGGATCGATCTTTATCGCTTCCCTGAATTCCTCTATGGCTAAATCGTACTGGGATGAGTTCAGGTGTTCCAAACCCTGATTGAAATGTTCCAAAGCTTCCTTGGGGCCTTTTTTGGCGCAGTTAAGCATAAAAATTAAAAGAGAAAAAATTAAAATGAAAAAATATTTGTTGAAAACAATCCTTTTAAACATCAGTCCGCCTTTCTTAAGTTTATTCCACGGTTACGCTTTTGGCTAAGTTCCTGGGCTGGTCAATGTCGCAGCCCCTGAGAACCGCCATATGGTATGCTAAAAGCTGCAAGGGTATGATTGAGAGGAGGGGGGTTAGCTGCTCCAAAGTTTTGGGAATGAAAAAGACCTGATCAACCCTATCCTCTATCTGGGTATCCCCCTCAGTGGCAATGGCGATAACCTTAGCCTTGCGCGCTTTTATCTCCTCAATGTTGGACAAAACCTTATCGTAGACATTATCCTTAAGCGCTATCACCACCGCGGGCATGTTCTCGTCAATCAGTGCGATGGGACCATGCTTCATCTCAGCAGCGGGATAGCCCTCGGCATGAATATAGGAGATCTCTTTGAGTTTCAAAGCTCCCTCCAGGGCAGCAGGGAAATTTATTCCCCGGCCCAGATACAAAAAGTTATTCTTTTTGTAATATTGGGAAGCTATCTCCTTTATATAGGAATGCTTTTTTAAGATGTTTTCAACCTGAGAGGGAATCTCCTTCAGGGCGCTGGTTATCTCTTTTCCCCTCTCCACCGACATACCTCTCATCCGGGCAAGAAATATCGCCAGAAGGGTAAGCACCGCTATCTGGGAGGTGAAAGCTTTGGTTGAGGCAACTCCTATCTCAGGGCCAGCATGGATGTATACTCCCCCATCCGTCTCCCGGGCGATGGTGGAGCCCACCACGTTGCAGATACCCAAAGCGGTTGCTCCCTTTCTCTTTGTCTCCCTGACCGCAGCCAGGGTGTCTGCGGTCTCTCCGGATTGGGATATGGCAAAAACTACAGTTCCATCGTTTATTATCGGGCTTCTGTACCGGAACTCCGAGGCATATTCCACCTCCACCGGGACCTGGGCTAAATCCTCTATAAGGTATTCTCCGATCATAGCAGCATGCCAGGAAGTTCCGCAGGCGGTTAAGATTACCCGGTCTATATGGTGAAGCTCTTCGTACAGAAGATTAAGACCGTTCAATCTGGTGGTTCCCTCCTCCTGGTTTATTCTGCCCCGCATAGCATTCTGCAAGGTGCTGGACTGCTCGAAAATCTCCTTGAGCATGAAATGAGGAAAACCTCCCTTTTCGATCTGGTCCAAAGTCCAGGAAATCTCCTGAATCTGGGGGGTAACCTCCACGTTGTCTATTGTGGTTATGCAGAATTTTTTCGAGGTTACCGATGCAACTTCTTTGTCCTCCAGATATACCACCTGGTTGGTGTGCCTCAAGATGGCAGATACGTCGGAAGCCACGAAGTTCTCCTTATCACCCCTTCCGACGACCAGAGAGCTCCCGTGTCTGGCAGCCACTATCAGATCAGGATGATCACTACACACAACCGCTATACCGTAAGTTCCCTCCACCTGAGATAGAGCAACTCTGACCGCCTTGGTTAAATCGTCTTTGTAATATTCCTCGATAAGGTGAGCCAAAACCTCGGTATCGGTATCCGAGGTGAAGTGGTGCCCTTTTCTAAGAAGTAGTTCCCTTAAGCTTCGGTAGTTCTCAATGATTCCATTGTGAATCACCGCAATCTTCGATTTACAGTCGAGATGAGGATGTGCATTCAGGTCAGTGGGCTCCCCGTGAGTAGCCCATCTGGTGTGGGCAATTCCGGTGGTGCTTTCGAAATTCTTGTTTTTCAATAAATTCTCTAAAATAGCAACCTTTCCGGCGGTTTTCTCCAGAAGCAGCCCCTCTTTATCTAAAACCGCAATTCCAGCCGAATCGTAACCCCGATACTCCAGCCTTTTAAGGCCCTCGATAAGAATCGGAACAGCCTTTCTTTTACCCACGTAACCGACTATCCCGCACATCTCTCCTCCTAAATTAGCATTTTCGTAACATCCGCAACCAGCCCCTCCGCTTCCCTCTTTGACCTCGCTTCAGCAAAAATTCTAACCAAAGGCTCGGTGTTCGACTTTCTTATCTGCACCCAGAAATCTTTATTCTCTATTTTTAACCCGTCTATCCGGCTTATTTTCATACCCTTAAATCTATTCTTTAGCTCTTCTATCCTATTTTCGAAATTTTTCCCCAGTTTAATTGCTTTTTTAACCATGAAATATGAAGGGAATTCTTTCACCAGCTCAGATAAGGGCAAATCCTTTTCAGCCAGATATTGTAAGATTAAAGCCATCCCCAAAAGGGCATCCCTTCCCTTATAGTACTCCGGTAAAATAACTCCTCCGTTCCCCTCGCCGCCGACTATCCCCTTGATTTTCTTGAGCTGGTTAGCCACATATATTTCCCCTACTCTGGTTCTGTAAACAAAAGCATTGTATTTCTCCGCAATGTCATCTATTATCCGGGATGTGGAAGAGTTGACAACAACCTTTCCTCTTCTTTTTGAAAGGACAAAATCGACTGCTAAAGCCAGGGTATACTCCTCTCCCAGAGGAGTCCCCTTCTCGGATACGCAGGCAAGTCTGTCAGCATCAGGATCTGTGGCAAATCCAATATCCGCTTTGTTTTTTTTAACCATCCTTTGAAGGGCCTTCAAATTCTTTGCCAGAGGCTCTGGCGGATGAGAAAAATCTTTGGTGAGATCGCAGTAGAGCTTTACAACCTTGCATCCTAAGGATTCCAATAAATATGGGGCAAACAAAGAGCCTGTACCATTGTTGCAGTCGATAACGACTTTGAGTTTTTTCTTTTTTATCTTGCTTTTGTTGATATATCTAAGATCAATTATTTTCTTTATGTGCCTCTCTGCCCAGCCATATTCAAAATACAGCTTACCCAGCTTGTTATACCGCTTATGGGACCTTCTTTTCTGCAGAAGTTTTTCAAACCTCTTTCTCTGGGGATCGTTTAAAAAAGAACCATCCGAAGAGAAAAACTTAAGACCGTTCCACTGGATGGGATTATGGCTTGAGGTTATTACAACTCCCCCAGATGCCTTTCTCATCTTTACCGCTATTCCGACGGTAGGAGTGGGGCAAATCCCGATATCTATTACCTCACAGCCTGAAGAAAGCAAACCACAAACCACCGAATGCCAGAGCATCCCCCCTGATCTTCTTGTATCCCTGCCCAGGATTATCCTGCCTGATTTACAGAACTCTCCGAAAGCAGAGGCGAAACCAAGCACCTCCTCCGGTAAAAGGGTCTTTCCCACGATCCCTCGCAATCCCGAGGGTCCGAAAATATAGGAATCTTTTGATTTGCTTTTCTTAAGTTTTGTCATTTAGACTATCTTAAGACCTCTCCCTTGGTCCCTCTCCACCTGTGGAGAGGGAAACAGGGTGAGGCAAACAATTTATTATCTCCTTTTACTAGCTAAAAACTTCAAAGTTTAAAATTTCTGCCATAGTTTCTTATAATCCTAAAATCCCACTCCCTCAGTCCCTCTCCATTTATGGAGAGGGAAACAGGGTGAGGCAAACAATTTATCATCTTTTTTACCATCGAAAAACTTCAAAGTTTAAAATCTCTGCCATATTTTTCGAAAATCCTAAAATCCCACTCTCAGTCCCTCTTCATCCTGTGGAGAGGGAAACAGGGTGAGGCAATACGTGCCTCAATTGAATTTTCGGTTCCAATACCAGATACATAATAGCAAATCGATAAAATGGCTCGCTCATATATGAAACTCAACCACATCCTCATCCTGCAATATATGATCTTTCTCCACCTTCTGTCCGTCGAATTTAGCATGCCCCCAGACCCGGGCATACTTCAGATTATAGGCGAAGTCCTTGTGAATCTCCAGAGCAGCTTCTTTGACGGTGCCGCCTATCTTTAAGATTACCGGATCATCGAAATCCGGATTTTCACCTGGCTCTTTGGTGTAAACCCTCATTATCCCTAAGAGTTTATAAATCTCTTTTTTCAACGAATCCATATTATCATCATTCTCCGCAGAGACACAGATTATGGGAAAAGCTTTGCCGTAAAGCTTCTTTAATATGCCGAATTTCTCCCCGGACCTATCCTGCTCAGCTTTATTTCCCACGATCATCGTTTTCTTGTGGGCGATTCCATCCCGGGGATCGGTCTCCTTTTCTTCTCTGGTCAGGTTTATCTTGGATTCCAAGAGATTTTTCAAAACACCATCCACCTGCTTTACCGGGTTATCCGAGCTTAAATCCGCGACCAGAATCACCGCATCTGAGTTTCTGATTATCCCTATCATCCAGAAGTCTAAATAATCCGAGGTTATCGGAGATGAATCCACAAGCTGGATCTGGATATGGTCAAAGGGCATCATCGCTGCTGCGGGCTGTCTGGTGGTGAAGGGATAGGGCGCCACCTCGGGCGTTGCATTGGTCAAGCTTTTTATGATCCGGGATTTCCCCACGTTGGGATAGCCGATCAATACCACCTGCCCGGCACCCTCCTTCTCTATCACTATGGAAAAACCCTTCTTTTGCTTTTTTCTCTGTTCTGCTGCTTTTTTGAGCTTGGAGATCCTTCTCCTCAAATCCGCCTGGAGCTTGTCGGTCCCTTTATGCTTGGGCATAATGGCAAGCATCTGCTTCAAGGCGCCCAGCTTCTCCTCGTCGGTTTTAGCTTCTCTGAATCTTCTTTCAGCCTCAAAATATTGAGGCGGCAGATTAGCAGGCATAACTTTTTACTCCCTTTAATAATATATTCAAACTTAAAGGAAAGTCAAAAAAAATCGAGAGGTATTACTATTCTTAAACTGATTATTCTCCGTTGGTAGGGGAATTGTCGTCAAGACCCGTTCCGGGGAATTCCCCAACCTTAATCCACGTGCGGAAAATCTAATTCTCGCATGAACAGACACACATGGTTAAAATTCAAATGCTCCCATATCCACTATAGCTGAGTCATCTTCATTTCCATCCACAATCCTTGGATTTCCATCCAAATCTGAAACGGGAGCAAAAGTGTTGTCTCCAGCGTCTATACAGGGTGAGTTTTTTCGCAAATGAAAATCATTCAGAGTATCAACAAACAATGGATTTCTTACAATATTATATAGAGAATCACAAGGTATTCCATTTATATTGCTCCCCCAGGTGGTGTCTCCGATCCCCCCTGGACAATTATAAAACTCACCACGATTATTCCAAAAATCATTGGGGGAGATGGTAACATAAGTTGCATCTTCGCAATATATCCCCCCACCTCTCAGGGTATTTGAAATAATATTATTAATGATAATAGGAAAGGATTCATCACGATTGGAATTCTTGCAATAAATTGCACCATCCAGGAAGCTATAGTTTCCAGCTATAGTATTGTTCTTAATGCTTGGCCAAGATTCGTAGCAGGCGATTCCACCACCGTGGAGAGCAGAATCATTTGCAATGATGTTGTTGATGATAACGGCGGGGGATTCCCAATAGCAGAAAATCCCTCCACCTTCATCTTGAGCTGAATTTCCAGTAACAATGTTGCAATTAATGGTAGGAGAGGACCAAGAGCAGTAGATACCTCCACCTGTGTAACCAAAGTTGCGAGTTATGATATTTCTACTAATGGTAGGTGACGACATGTCGTAACAAGAAACTGCTCCACCATTTGTAGCCAGGTTTTCGGCAATTGTATTGTGGCTTATAATAGGAGAGGAGCGTCGACAGTGAATACCTGCTCCGGAAAGGCCGAGGTTTTTGATTATGCGATTGTGCTCAATAATTGGGGAGGATGAAAAACAGCGAATTCCAGCCCCATAGTGAGCAATATTTTGGGTAATAATGTTGTTCCTAATAACAGGAGAGGCGGAATCGCAGAAGATTCCTCCACCACTGCTAATAGGTACAGGATCTTCTGAAATGCCTATCCCGTATTGAATAGTAAATCCTTGTATTACAGAAGCAGAATCCTCGCCTGAAACGAAACAAACTACGCTTCCTGTATCAGCTACTCCGAGAACCAGAGTGTCACCATCAATAACTGTAGAATCTATAGTGGTGGTATCATTATCGAAGATGAAATTACTGGCAACTAAGATACCCTTACCTAAGAAATTTATTCTCTCATAATAATGCCCTCTTGCAACTACAACAGTATCCCCATCTAAAGCTCCATTAATCCCCCCTTGAATAGTTGAAGAATCATCTGGAACATAAATAATCTTAGCTTGAGCGGAAAATGGGATAAATATCAAAAGGAACAACAAAAAAAGTGCTTTAGCGATTTTCATCAGATACTCCTTTGTTGCGAGTCTGACTCTTTTTATGCCCAATTATAATGCTTTTTAAATTACAATGATAATTTACTAAAAAAAACTGAATAAATCAAGTAGATTTTACCTAAAATTCGGATATCTTGTTATCACCCCCCTCAGTGGTATCTATTAGTTCTTGAAAAATGAACTATTTCTATTGGTTGGGGAATTGTCGTCAAGACCCGTTCCGGGGAATTCCCCAACCTTAATCCACGTGCGGGAAATCCAATTCCCGCAAGAACATAGAAAATTGGATATGGCAAATGAAGACAGAGTTCCAGGTTGTGTCAGGTCCAAGACCTAACACAACTGTCAGGAGTAGCTCCTGACAGAACAAAAAAATTGAAATTCCCCAACCTTAATCCAAAAAGCGAAGGGCTTCCTTAAAGTCGAATTACCTGTTTTTCAATCAAGGCACGATCCATACATTGAACGCTATGCAAACGCCACCTTTTGGGTCCTCATCATAGAGAGCAACAACGCCATAGCCAGTTGACACATTGGCCGTGAAGAAGAAGCCGGTCGCCTCCCCAAATTCATTGGTGTAGGAACTCCCGGTAATTGTTCCCCGCCAACTGTGGGCCTGGTCTGCTACTATGTGGTGACCACCTAAAGGATTACCATAGGCATCTTTTACAAAGACCACGACCGGAACCGTGGATCCATATGGGATGTTCCCAACGACATGGATTGAACATTTCTCACTATAGGTAGTTCCAGTGAGGAAGGTAACCTCGACCGTGGTGGACTCGACTCCACATTTGGCAGTAAGTAGACTTAACACTCCGACTGAGTCATCGCGATCAGTATACCTCATGGAATAGTCCTGTTCTAGGACCTCGCTGGTCAGGTAGGTCTGAAACAAACTGGTCTGACAGCCGTCCTTGGTCACTCCAGAAGCAACTGAGCCAAAAACGGAGTGCATCTCTACCGGAGTAGAGTTAACCACAAAATGGTCATTATCGTCTAATACCTCTATCAACACGTGCCCCTCGGAAATTCCATCCGCAAGGATAGTATGCGGATAATC
>LJUW01000015.1 GCA_001304315.1 candidate division Zixibacteria bacterium SM23_73_2
CGGCAGTTTGGAAAATCTCGGTATCCTTTATTCCAATCTCACCTATTATATCCTTTTTCAATCCTAAAAATATCTTGAAAGAGGAAAGACTTACGCTGAAATTTTCCATTCTCACCAGATACTCTTTAAGATAATCACTCTGATTAATCATCTTATGAAAAGTATCATAAGCATTGGCATTTGAGATGACCACTTTTCCTTTGTATTCTTTGCCATCTGTGGTTTTAACTCCATAAGCTGTGTGGTTCTTCAGCAGTATCTGTTCTACTTCGGTCTTAAGCATTACTTTTCCTCCGCGATCCTCTATGAATTTTACGAAGGCATCGCTGATCTTCTGGGATCTACCTATGGGGTAATAGCCGCCCTGCTTGAGATATCCAATGGTGGGCATAGCATAATAGAAGCTGGCGAGCTTTGAGGGAGGAAGCCCGTAGTATCCCCAGAGTGAGGAGATTATGGCTTTCAGTTTTGGGTTTTTTATCCGGGCATCCACCAGATCTCCCCAGGTTTTGGTATAGCATCCGAACAGATGGGGGAACTCGACCGGAAATTTGTTCATATCAACTTGACCTCTGGCATCTGATAATTTCTTTATATCACCAGCTATCCCTTTCATTTCCTCGAAAAGATCGACAATCCCTTCCTGTTCCTCCGGAAAGTAGCCGACAAGTATCTCGATATAACCTTGAAGATCTTTCTGTGGAACCCGGATATCATAATCCGGAAAGATCGCCCGGTAAAGGTTGTGGTGGGGAACAAACTCCACATCTTTGATCTCCGGGAAACCGGAAATAAGATTATGGATTCCTTCCCTTTCACCCACGGTTGTGGAATGAAGGGATACGTCGAAGACGAAATCACCCCTTTTGAATGTTGTAGCATATCCCCCGGGAACGTAATGTTTCTCCAGAACCAGAGCCTTAAATCCCTGCCTGGCAAAAGCAGCAGCACAGCTTAAACCTCCCAGACCTGAGCCGATGATTACCGCATCGAACTGGTCCTGATCCAGCTCTTCGCCATAGGCTTTGGGAAGGGTGCTCCAATCAATGGTGGTCAAAGCCAGCCCAGCCAATATGCATTTGATAAAGTCCCTTCTTTCGATGTTATTTCTTGACATAAGTCCTCCTTTTTTTGTTTTCTTTCCATCTGGCAAAATATTTTCGCCTGTATTTTTGTCAAGTTTTATTTTAACAGATGAAAAATTCTCTTTTAATCATATATAAAGACTCCCTTTCAAACGAATCGGATATTAGAAAGGAGGCTTATCCTGAAGACAAATATATGGATAAACCAAAACGAGAAGAAAAATAGAATTAATGCAACTTCTCTTAAAATATTTCGTTTATTAGAAAAAAAGGAAATAGATTGGAGATTTATGGATTGAAAAGCAAAAATGGAGGTATTTATGAAACGCATAACTTTATTCATTATTTTGACCGCATTTTTTCTTTTTAACTCCCAGGTTTCCTTTGGGGATAAGAAAATCCGGGGCTCCGGTCATGTGGTGACTGAAGAGCGAGAGGTCAAAAACATCACCGGAGTTGAGCTGGCAACCATTGGAGACTTGTACATCGAGGTAGGAGAAAAAGAGAAGTTGGAAATCGAGGCTGAGGATAACATAATCCTCTATCTTGAAACCAGGGTGCACAGAGGGGTGTTAAAGATCGATAAACGTAAGAATGTTAATCTTAAGCCCAAAAGGGATATTATATATTACCTCACCGTGAAAAAGCTAGAGAGGATAAAGATCTCAAGTGCCGGAGACGTTTTTGCTCCGGACCTGAGAGCTGATCGCTTCTTTATAGAGGTAAGTAGTGCTGGTGATCTGGAGATGGGGGATCTGGACGCTAATTCAGTCGATATAGAGATGAGCAGTGCCGGTGACGTCGATATCGAGAATATCAATACAGAGAAGATGAAAGTATCCATCAGCAGCGCTGGTGATCTTAAGACCAAAGATCTTGACCTTGATTTGCTTAAGGTTCATATGAGCAGTGCAGGCGACTTCTGGATAAGGAATCTTCTTGCCGAGACTCTTGAGCTGATCAACACCAGTGCGGGAACCATGGAGATCGAAGGAGGTAAGGTAAGGGGACAGGATGTCACCTTGAGCAGTGCTGGCAACTACAATGCTAAGAATTTAGAGAGCATTGAAGCTACGGTTCACTTGAGCAGTGTGGGCAGCGCAACCATCAACGTTAAGGACTATCTGGACGCCAGCGTGAGCAGCATGGGCTCAGTATACTACATTGGTAATCCGACCGTGGATTCCAGGGTAACCTCAATGGGGAGGATCAAAAAAATCAGGGATTGAACTTTAAAATCTTTGGATTTCATAAAAAACTGATTTAAATTCTAAATTTTGTAGACATATAGATATTTTTAACTTTTGCAAAGGTTTTTTAGTTAAATACTTCGTCCATTTGCCTACTAATCCATAATTCAAGCAAAATATCACAATCTTGCCTAATCCCTTAAAAGACAAAGCTTGACAATAAGGGGAATATGTTTATATTACAAATAGGTGGATGCTTTTTTTGTTGGGTGATAAACAGAAAAAGCATCTTATCATAAGATGGTTTGATTCGAAAGAATTTAATTTAAAAACTCACCCCTTTTGGAAGCAACAGAAAAAGAGTAAAAAATGCCTAAGAAAAGATTTTCCTGGATTTTAATTTTCGTTTTTAATTTATTGTTTTTTGGTTTGGTTAATCCTTTTTGGGCAAGTGGTGAAAAAATCGATCCCCAGAAGGTGAAAAGACTTAAATGGATCGATCCTCTGGGCAGAAAACCTAAAAGCTACAAAGAGTTTCAGGCTCAAAAACCTCCTGATGCTCCTCTTGAAGTCAAAAGCCTTGGAAGGATTTTAGCAAGACCACATCTGTTCACGAAAACAAACGACTCTCTAATAGCGGTGATGGTGAATTCCGACCTTTACTCTGAGATTCAGACCTCTTTGAATCAGTATATAAATGATCTTGTGTCGGATGGATATTCGGTGGAGCTTAAGCTTTTCTCTGGTGGAGACTACAAGGATTTAAGGGATTCTCTGAAATACATGTGGACTCACTCAGGATTGGTGGGTGCGGTTTTGGTGGGGGATCTGCCGGTTGCCTGGTATGAGTTTTATTCGTGGGAGGAGGAGTTTCCCATCGATTATTACTTTATGGAGTTGGATGGCATCTGGTGGGATGAGGATAGCAACGGGCTTTTAGAGGAGCTTACTTCTGGTTCAGGTGATCTGGGACCGGAGATATGGGTAGGGAGATTGGCACCCTCGAGTTTGATCTGGGGAAACGAGGCTCAGCTTCTTTTGAATTACTTTCTGAAAAACCATAATTACAGAACTGGTAACCTTTCATTACCTCACCGGGCTTTGTCTTTTGTGGATGACGACTGGAATTATTTTTACGACTGCGACCTGGGTTTTGCCTACGAGGACGTGACGGTGATAAATGAGTTCAACCAGACCATCGCTACCAACTATAAGCAGAAATTAACTCAGAATTACGAGTGGATTCAGCTATGCGCTCATTCCTCCTGCTGGGCTCACACTTTTTTAATCAACGAAAGCCAGTGGGGAGGGGGAAGCATTTACAATTACGAAATTCACGCTTTGGAGCCTCATGCTCTTTTCTACAACCTTTTTGCCTGCTCCAATACCAAATTTATGGAGACCAATAATCTGGGGAACTGGTATGTTTTCGTGGATGATTACGGTCTGCTCTCTGTGGGCAGCACCAAATCCGGAAGCATGCTCGATTTTGCATCCTTTTATGCTCCCCTGGGTCAGGGGAAAAGCATCGGGGATGCTTTCAGGGAATGGTTTGAGATCCAGGCTCAGGAGGGATTTGAGGATTGGGAAAAGGGATGGTTTTTCGGTATGAATATCTTAGGCGACCCAACCCTTACCATCGATGTCCAGAGCCAGTCGGCACAACAGATAGATTCTACTCAAATACCAGAGGGATGCGGGAGTTCTTCCTGGATCCCGATTGTGGTTACTACCAGCGAGTTTTCGGATGGGAATCCGCAGGTCACCGTTGATTTCTCGGGTAACGTCTGGACCACCTGGGAAACGGGAAGGGATGTGCGTTCCAATATCTACTCCAGCTATTATGATGGAGAAAGCTGGTCCTCGGCTGAGGCGGTGGACGTTTTCGTTTACTGGGATCTGCACTCTGCCATGGCTACGGACAGCTCGGGTGTGGTCTGGGTTGCCTGGCAGAGGCTGCTTTATGACGGCGGTTTCAATATCTGCGTGAGTCATCACACTCCCGGCGGCTGGACTTATCCAACCTCAATTTCCTCAGGACCGGATTACGAGGTGGAGCCAAAGATGACTGTGGATAAGGAGGGGAAGGTATGGGTGGTATGGAAGGGGTGGAAAACGGTGAACCAGAACGTTAATTCCAATATATTTGCCAGGTACTACGACGGCACCTGGCATCCTCTGATGATTATTACTTCTGATTTTAATGATGATACTGATCCAGCAGTCGCAGCTGATACCTCAGGTAAGGTCTGGGTGGTGTGGTCAACCAACCGGGATGGCGACCGGGATATCTACTCTGTTTACTATGATCAAAGTTGGTCTGGATTAATACCGGTGACAACTGATTCGGGTGATGATCTGGCTCCTACCATAATCTGGGATGGATCGGGTAAAATCTGGACTGCCTGGCACAGCTGGAGGGATGGGGATGCTAATATATATGTCTGTTACAATGACGGCTCCGGATGGTCTGGTTTAACCCAGATCACTACTGATTCGGACAATGACCTGGTGCCTTCCCTAAGTTCGGATTTATCCGGTAAACTCGCATTAACCTGGATGAGCAACCGATGTGGCAGTTGGGATGTTTTCGCCAGCACATACGATGGAGTGAGCTGGTCTTTGCCCGAACAGGTTACCACAGATCCGAAAAGCGATTATGAGCCTACCTGCGGATTTGACCAGAGCGGAAATCCTTTCTTTGTCTGGGCATCTGATAGGGACACGAATTGGAATGTCTATTTTGCCTATAAATACATCTGCGGAGATGCTAATGCGGATGGGGATATTGACCTATCGGATGTTATCTATATTGCCAACTACTACCTCAGAGGTGGGGATCCTCCGCCTGATCCGATCTGCCGCGCCAATGCTAATGGGAATTTTGCTATCGATTTATCGGATGTGATATATCTGGTAAATTATTACTTAAAGGGTGGTCCGGAACCGCACGATTGTGAGAATTACCAGGCTTTGATATCGAATTCGGAAATTTATCCTCTAAAAGATTTATAGTAAGCCTTATTTTAAGTTATCATAGTTAATAAGTTAATTAAGTCGAGCTAAAACCATTTATCTGAGGACCTTTGAGGTGGTTTTGTATTGCTATTTCACTCCAATAATAAATATGCTATCTTCTTCACATAGCTTCTTCCCCTCAAGTTCTTTTCTTAGATTGTCCAGCCTTTCAAGCCAGTATTTTTTTCTTCTGCTTCTTTCCGCAAAATCGCCAAAGTTGCTGAAGTACTCATCGAATTCTTTTGGCTTATCCGAGCGTATGACTTGACTTTTTATTTTGATATTTTCTTTTCTAAAATAACCCATTAAAGATTCTTCTGGAATATATCTATAATGGGGATATCCCACCTCTTTTTGGATCTCCAGGTATAAATTCTGAGCACGGATGGTATTTCTCTTTGCCTCGCTTCGGGGATCATCCAATGGCTCCTGGATAAGTATGTATTTGGCGGATACCCGTATCATTTCATCCAAAGCTTTTTCCCATTCGAAGATATGATGCAAAGTCGTCCTTTCCAAAACCAGATCAAAGCTGTTATCAGGAAAGCCGAGGTTTCTTCCGTCCATACACAGGTAGGTGATATTGGGCTTTTGGTTTTCGTTTTTACACCGCTGGATCAATCCTGGGGAGAATTCAATCGCTGTGATTTTTCTGCAATGGGGTGATAATTGAGCTGTGAAACTTCCGCACCCGCAGCCAACGTCTAAAACTTTTTCAGGCATAAGCAGAGCGACCTTTTTTAAAATCGGATCGTTTTTTTTCATTCTTTGAATCTGATGATATTACTATAACACTTGAACTTATGCAAAACTCAGGATTTGTGTTAGTGATCTCGTTATTTGTGCGTATATTTAATCACCTTTTACTGACTTTTTGGCGATAACCATTATCTCGATCTCGTCGAGGTCGATCTGGCGGCGTCCCCATTTTCCTGCGGTCCCACCACCGATATGTTCTACCATAAAACCTGCTTTGCTGAAAAGGTTGAAAAGCTCGGCTGGGAGGTAACCTCTTTCTCTCAGCTGAACGCTTTTTTTACCTTCCGGGGTATCGTATTCCTGATCATAGGTTTCGACCATATTGATCGGATCAAACCGACCTTTACCTACATCCTTTTGGGTGAAACGTCTGATCATGGAAAGCCCGTTAAGCATAGTTGAGATGAGTTTTCGATCTGGTTTTAGAGCTTTTTGAATGTTGCGAAGGATCAACAAGTCATGTTCCTTTGGGTCATCGCCGCTTCCCAAAAGCCCGAATGCTCCCTCGCAGAGACAGATGGCTGTGTCAAAAAGTTTATTCGATTTGAACCTGGTAGCGTCAGCGTGTATCAATTCAAGCTTGACATCAGATTTTTTAGCCTCTTTTTCTGCCTGAGCCAGCATGCCGGAGGAGATATCCACTCCGGTTACCAGATAACCTCTTGTAGCAAGCTCCAGAGCATGGCGTCCGGTTCCGCAACCTATATCTAAAATATTACTACCTGGTGGAAGTTTAAGCTCCTGGAGAATAAAATCCACTTCTTTCTTTGTATTTTTGGTAAAAGAGTTTTCCATATAAACCGGTGCATGGGCATCAAAGAAGATCTCCCATTCGTTTTTCCTTATCATCTTACGTTATCTCCTTTTCACTTATCCCCCAGAGTTTAGAATCCTGGCTTATTCATTTATTCTTTTTCGCAATGATTTATGGTTTTCTGTTTTTCTGAAAATGGTTATTGAAACACAAATTTTCCATCCTTCAGCACTAAATGAGTGGATTTTATGTTCTGGATATCCTCAAGTGGGTTTTTGTTCAATATCAGAATATTCGCTTTTTTATCTGGTGAAACAGAACCGTAATTTTCGGAAATTCCCAGCCACTCAGCCGGATAGATTGTTGCGCCCTTTAGTATCTGTGATTCGGAAAGGCCAGCGTCTTTCAAATACTGCATCTCATTAAAGGTGAATCTGGGCAAAAGTCCATCCTGTCCCACCAGAAGCTTAACTTCTCTTTTTGCCATCTTTTGTGTGAAAAAGAAGCTGATCTCATTGAGCTTTTTAAGTATATCCAGCATGGGTTTGTTTTGTTCTTCGGATTTTTTCTCTTGCATGTATATGAAAGCATGCAGGGTTGGGCAGAGGTATACATCTTTTTCAAGCATTTTATCTGTCAGCTTCTGGAGTTTTTCAGATGAGATTGAATCGAGTTTTAAATTAAATATTTTATTTACTAAGTTCTTTTTATCCTTTTGATCCGCATCGATAAGTTGGTCATACTCCTCTTTCAAATTATCCTTTAATACCGCTGCCCAGGGAGATTTGGCATGCTCGAAACACCTGATGCCTAAATCGATTCCAAGATCCACTGGTATGGAATGGAAGAAGGTGGTTCCCGGATCATGAGTAAGGGGCAGGTTGTGCTCTTTGGCTTGATCAAGCAAATACTTGAAAACATCGAGATCGAATTTGTTGAAGGTTTTAACTAGGCTTGCCCCCTTGTTTTTTAGCTTTTGTATGATTTTTTTGGCATCCTCTTTGGAATCCACTGCAACGGTAAATCCGGGCAAAGTCTGGTTATGTTCATCCCACAAAAGAGGGCTTTTCTCAAGCATTGGTCCAGCATAGAATATGTCAGGACCTAAAATCTCTTTTTTTGAGATTTTAATTTTAATATGCTTGAGGTTTTCCAAAGGTCCGCCAACATCCCTTATCTGGGTAATCCCTACTTTCACGAACTCTTCGAGCACCTGTTTTTCAGGCTCGTTTTCATTGGTTATCTTGAAATCCTCCATGATCTTCTTCTTTGTTTCATCATCCTCTGAGGTTAAGAGAGCTAAATGGGCGTGGCATTCGAAAAGCCCGGGGAGAGCATATTTCTCCGAGCAGTCGATTTTTTGAAGATTTTCTTTACCCCTATAGTCGATTTTACCAACTTTTTTGATGGTATCATCTTCAATCAGAATGTCCATATTGTGATTCAAAGAATCATTTTCCACGTCAAAGAGATTAACATTTTTCAATAGGATTATCTCTTTCATTTTTTTCTTCCTTTGTTTTATTTCAAGGTGGCAAACGTGTTGCAAATTTTCAATAGTTAATTTTCCGGCGGACGTTCAGCCACCACTATGTTACGAGCTTCCTCAGAAGCAGGTGGTTTTTGCGGTACAGAAAGATCATCCCCGGAAAAGCTTTTCATATAATGTAAGTTTGCTTTTTCAAGCATTGTTCTCATTTCAGGAATGGTGTAACAACGAATGGTTTCGTTGGCGTGATATCCCTTTTCCGCTTTGGGACGCAAAAGAGTGCCATCTTTTTTAACAACGAACATTTTTGTTCTGTATGTGCTGGTTTCAGGATCGAACCAGCTTTCAGTTAATTCCCAACCATTCTCTATCTCAGACCATAACCTTTTATGCTTAGGTAAACGGTTTGCTGACAAAAACATTATAAATACCTTACCACCTGGTTTAAGAGCCCGGTATATGGAACGTAAAAGATTTTGATTTTCTGTATCACTGAAATAGCCGAAGGTTCCGCTTAGGAGTATACATGCATCGAATTCAGTTTGATAGTCGACATTCCGCATATCCCCTTTGATGAAATTGCCTTTCAAGCCCTCCTTTTGGAATTGTTTTTTAGCAAACTCAATAAGTGAAGGGGCAATGTCGATTCCAACTATTTGGTAACCCTTTTTAGCAAATACTTTTGCCTGGTCACCGCCACCACATCCCAAATCCAAAATTCGAGTTCCTGGTTTTAGCTGGCACACTTTCTCGATAAAGTTTACCAATTTAATATCCCATTCAAAAATCCTCGGGATTTTATGCCGGTATTCAATCCTCCAGTAAGCTGCCCAGAACTCATTCCATGTTTTCTCTATTATCTTAAGCATGATTCCCTTTCTCATTTTGGATTCACTGAAGATGTATTCTTATTTTTTCGACTATCTTTTGATACTTATCATCCGATAGTTTAACCTCAGTGTAATCCTTTCCCCAGATGGGCCAGTGGAGTTCAATTGGATCTGTTTTCTGACGGGGGATAATATGCCAATGCAAGTGAGGCACAACGTTACCCAGAAGCTCATAGTTCATCTTGTGTGGCTTAAAAGCATCATATATAGCTTTGGATACCTTGACCAGATCATCTAAGTATGCTATCCGCTCTTCTTTTTCCAACTGAAAAAGTTCGGTGAAAAGACCATTATTGTAAATGAGAATAGTGTAACCCCAACATATCTGATTGCTACAGAGATACGCTGCTGATACCTGGAAGTCTCCAATCCACCGCCTGCTTTTCTTTTTAAATTCAAGATCAAGCTCTTTACTTAACTCACATTCCGATTTGTACACTTCCATTTTAAACCTCCTTTTTTGCAACGTCCAACGTTTTACTATTGGAAATTTGCAATCATTTAACAAATATCATACTCCTTTAAGGTTAGATGTGTTAAGTGTGAGTTTATATCATTTACTCTTTATGGGCTAAATCCCTGTAGATGGCTTTTATCTCCTCCTCGAAATTCTCCGGAGCTTCTATATAACCCCAGCCTTTCTGATGCTGGTAGAGTCCATCATAAGCGGAATCGCGATAACTTTTTATTATATGGGGGATTTTACGCTCATTTAATATCGATTCCATTAAAGAAGCCTCGACATCGTTTTCCAAAACCAATATTTTTTTATGTTTTGCCATAATTGGTCCTTTCTCTGATATATTATTCTTTAAATTCTTAGAGCTCAGCCTCCCTCTTTTTTTAATCCAGATTGGCTATATGCTTTTTTTCTTTTATACTATCATATTCATCCCTGGTCAGCGAAAAGTATAAATCTCCCTCGTATGCCTTATGCTTTGCAGGAAGATTCTCAATCTGCTTACGATATACCATTCCCATTTTCTCTATTACCCTTTTTGAGGCATTATTTTGTGGCATTACTATGGCAATGATTTTTTTCAGGCCAATTATCAAGAATCCATAATCCAGAATAGCTCTGGCAGCCTCGGTTGCGAATCCTTTACCCCAATAGCTCTTAGATAATCCATAATAGATCTCGATCTCGGATGGATCGAATTCCAGAGGACCCAAACCACACCAGCCTATGAGCTTTTTGTTTTCTTTGAGAAAAACTCCCACTGAAAACTTTTTAATTTTCTTTTGAGTGTTTTCTTTATAACAGTCAATAATCCAGGTTAAAGTTTTTTCCGTCTGTTTTTGAGTCATGACTTTTTCCGGGAGGTATTTCATCACCTCTTTTTGACTGACGATTTTATGAAGTTCAAAAAGATCATCCATAGTATAAGGTCTTAAAACCAGTCTCTCGGTTTCGAGGTACATGTTTTCGAACATTGTTATTCCTTTTCGATTCAGTTTTTACCGGTTACCAAAGCTACCTCTTGAATTATTTGAATAAACTGAGAAATCAACTTATTGTCAACCAAAAAGAAATCTTAGGTGGTTGGATCAGTTAAATAGTTCTTGACAAGTTTTATAAGTCCTATTAGATTCATTTCAAAATTTTGAACATAAAGATAACCTGATAAAAAGAAGGAGGTGATCCTTTAATCAATTTTCAGATTTTAAATAAGATCAACTTCAAAAAAGGAGCAGTACAATGAAAAATAGGTTGGTTTTATCGTCAGCGATTCTGTTATTCCTTCTATTATCATTTACCAGTCTCAGCTGGGCAGAGGTGAAATTCAGCGCGGGTGGTTTTGGAGGGATCAATTTCCCCCTTGTTCAGGAGGACTCGGATATTGCCGGGGTGGCCGGGTTTAAAGCCCGGGCAACCGTTATGCCCTTCCTGGGATTGGAACCCAATTTCACCTATATCCGGCAGGGAGGAATAACCCTGGATGTAAGCGGCACCGATATGGATAGAGAGGGCGGTAACATTTACGCCTATGGAATGGACCTGGTATTTGGTTCTTTGGATAAAGTTGAGAAATTCTATTGGTATTTCATCTGCGGACTTTATGGCAACTCTCTGGATAGATTGGGCAGGGAGGATCTGAACAAATTTGGATTTAACCTGGGTGTGGGACTGGAGATTTTACCAGAGGAGACCTTTGGCATTGATTTCAGAACAAAGGTTCAGATAATAACCATCGAGGGTGGATCCAGAAAGAATATTCAACTTACCGGCGGGGTCAACTATTATTTTGGCGGATTTGGATTTTAATAGCGAAAGGAGATAAAAGATGAAAATAGATAAAAGATATCTTTTGTTTTTGATCCCCCTGGTTCTGTTGGTGTTCTGGATCCAGGGGTGTCTTCTGACCGGAACCTATGTTATCGTCTACGATATAGATGACACCATTATCGCCACGGAGAAAGAATTCAATTCGGCAAGTGTGGATTTAAGCGACAACGATACCTGGGAGGATCATAAGGATGACGTTAAATATGTGGATGAGGTGGGTTTCACTTTCAAGGTAATAAACAACTCCGATAAATCTGCCACCGGACAACTTTATATCACCGATAATGACAGTCTTACCACCGTTGAGCAGGTCAGGGACAGCGCTACCTTGATCGTGGAGGGCATTCTGGTGGGTCCAGGAGGAACCAGACATGTGACCTGGAACGAATCCATGAAATACATTAAAAATTTAAAGGTTTTGAAAGACCAGGTGGAATCAGGAGAATTTCATCTATATGGGATCTGCAAAGAAGATGAGTTTAAAGTCGAGTTCAGGGATATCGTAGCGGTGATAACGGTGACTGCTGGAGTTTAGATTCAAAGGATCTTAAGATTGTTTTCAAGCATCCCCAAGAGGTAATATTAACTTGGGGATGTTTTTTTATGTGAATTTGTTAGAATTTAAATTTTGTATACAAGGGGAAGAATCTACTTATTGAGAAATTACGCAGGGCAACTGATGAGCCATATCATCTGCTGCTTCGATTTTTATCAGATCGACGTTTTCAGCCTCAAAGCTGAATAACTCTTTAGATCCAGCCGGGATAAAGTTAGCCTCCGGGCTCCATAGTAAGACTCTAAGTTTACCATCCTGATCATTCCATTTAAGGTCTATCCGACTGGAATTTTTCACCTCATTAACCACTCCTGAGTGTTTGAACACAAAAGCGGTTGCTCCGATAGTGGAGTGAGAACGAGAAGCGACAGTGACTTGATCTGCGTTTTGAATTGTTCCTACAAAGAGTGTATCACCGGTTTTATTATCACCATTTCCAATAATTGGTCGTTCCATTTCCAGTATTATTCTTATTATGAAAACCAAATCTGAGATGCTTAAGGTAATACCATCTCTATTGACATCAGTTGCTTCGACCGAAATCCCATACCAAAAATCATCCACACCTTCCAACCCGTAAGTGCATAGATATTCGGTTATGAAGTAGTTGGCGAAGCAAACAGCATCAGCTATTTCGTATGAGAACTCGTTCAGGTTAACGTCGCCTATCCAATTTGAAACTATATAGATGACCTCTATTCCACCATCCATAAAAATAGGGCTTCTGATAATTTCCACATCAGGAATAGTTGTGTTCTGAGGGAATTGCACAGGATTGGCGCTGACATACCATATTTGACCAGTTGAATCGGTTAAGATATTATCATCAAGAGTCTCATTGTCCCATTCGAAGTTCACTGGCAGGAAAAAACCCCTTAGGTTGGCATTGTTTTTTACCTCAAATTTCAGATAAGTCAATACACAACCGGAAAGATTTGGTTTAATAGGATAACCTTGATATTCATCCAGGATATCCGCAAGACCGATTATTTTCATCTTCTTTTTGTGAATTTCGGTAGAGGGTAACAACTCAAAATAAAATCTCTCGAACATATAGTGGGGTTTATGGGGTCCTAAATAGAAATCGATATCATCTATACAATCACCTCTAATAACATCATGTAAGTTTAAAACATTGGGATCCCAGGAGACCAGTAGAGAAAAGCCACCGATGGAAACATCATTGCGCAGATACAGTGGGAGGTAAACGATATCACCAATAGTAGCGAAATCGTCTGTCTCGATCTTCAGGTTAATAATTGGAGTGTCTTTATATGATTGGGTTGGTCTTTCCGAGCATCTATAAAGAGATAAAGCAAAAAAAAGAAAAATTATCCCGCTGAAAAGGATCAGTGATTTTTGTGGTTTGGTTTTCATGAAATTAGAAATTTCCAAAATCAAATTTATTTTGCACCCTATTTTTCTTATCCGATTTTACATTAAGATAATAACGATTTTAAAGATATTTGTCAAGAGATTTTTTGCGGATCTAAGCTCTTGAGAGTTAACTGCTGGATAAGGATTCCCACCAGATGAAACGGATTTTTGGATTGGAAAGATAAAATCTTAAACTTTAAAGGGATTTTATTTAAGTTTTTATTTTACAGAAATTTTGGAATAAAAATACCGAGAATTTTCTATCTTATCAGGATCATCTTTTCTGATTGTGAAAATTCTTCGGCTCTCAGTCTGCAGAAATAAACTCCTGAGCTTAGCGTTTCTCCGTATTCATCTTTTCCATCCCACCTTACTGTTTTTGGCCCTTTATTCTGGTATTCGTTTATCAGGGTCTTGACTTTCTGACCCAAAAGATTATAAATGCTCAGGTTCACCCAGCTGTTTTGAGCTAAGGAGTATTCTATGGTTGTTGTTGGGTTAAAAGGATTGGGATAGTTGGGGTAAAGTTCGAATTTTTTGAGTTCAGGGGATTCTTCTTTTTCGGGTGTGTCAACTGTTTGGCTTATTACGAAGCATTTGCTGAGGAACACGGGGACGTAGTTTTTTGCACTGGGGGTGGTGAAGTAAGGACGAGCTCCTCCAGGTTGGAACTGGAAAATGGTGTCAAGACATAAACAACCATATGAGCTTACCGTAAAAATCAGATGAACTATAAGTCCAGGAGTGTATAAGGAATCGCTGAAATTGACAGCTCCAATAAGAAAGTTGGGTGGGGAAGGAGTAGGCTCTTCACCATAAAGGTTAAGTGATAGAATGCTGAAATCCTCCAATAAACTTCCGGTAAAGCAGTTGGGGTCAACTGAGTCAGGGTCGTTTTTCAATGAATTTAAATATGTGTCCATGGAAATATCATCGTAACAGGTATCTTTAAGAGGGATGGTAATTCCTGCCACCCCGTTGTCGGTCCATACCATTACGTCAACCGCGATATCCCAGGGCGGGCTTGTCTCCGGGACAAATATGGTGTCACCGGAAGACGAGCCTGAAGCAACGAAGTAAACGGTATCTGCTTCGTATGGATCATTTGGGTCTTTAGCATTTAACGTCACCGAGATTAGAATCAAAATCAAAAATGAAATAAAAGCTATTTTTCTCATAACGACTCCTGGGATAAGATATTTTTCAAATTAAACTAAAACTTGCTACTCTATACTAATCGGAAAAGAAAAAGGAAATTTAAATCCTCTTTTTGGTTATAAAAATTTAAAAAATCCCTATATCCAATGCCAGATGGGCATATGATGGAGTTGAAACATAACATTTACTCCAAAAAGACCATTAATACTTAGATTCTACGATTTTTAAATACTGCTTGTTAAAAATATGATGGTATTATTTCAAATGGCGGTAGATAAAAAATCCTATGCCCAAAACTACAAGAATTACTATGACGATATCCGCATTGTGAAAATATACTCTTAACGATCTCCAGTTTTCTCCCATAACCTTTCCCACGTAAGCCAAAGCAAAGCACCAGGGAAGGGAACCCAGGAAGGTGTAGATTAAAAACCGGGGAAAGTTCATCCTGGCAATTCCCGCGGGGAGGGAGATGAAGGTTCTTATAACCGGCATAAGCCTGGAGAAAAAGATAGTTAGCTCACCATATTTTCCAAACCACCTCTCTGCTGTTTCCAGGTCCCTATGGGTGATCAAGAAGTATTTTCCATATTTTAAAATGAAGGCTCTTCCTCCCCATATCCCGGCATAATAGGCTAAAACCGAGCCAACAACGCAGCCCAAAGCCCCTGCTACCGAGACCAAAAAAAGATTGAACCTGCCTGTCGATGCCAGATAACCGGAGAAGGGCATTATGATCTCAGAGGGGAGGGGAATGCAGGCTGATTCTATTCCCATGGTTAGAACAATTCCCAGATAACCGACATCCGAGATGATTTGAATAATCCATTTTCCAACTGGCTCTATAATCGCTTCGAACATAGGGACCTAAAAAGTTCAGGAGGTTTTTGTTTTTAACTTGAGTTTTTTTTCACTTTAATCTTTTTTATCCTATGACCCAGCTTTTCGTAGATGACGAAAGTCAGACCGAAGAGTTTAATTTTCTCGTCCAAAACGGGAATTCTCTCCAGGGAATTGGTAATGAAACCTCCCAGGGTATCCGAGCGATCCAGGGGAAGTTCGGCCTTAAACTCCCGGTTGAAATCGTCCACTTTTATTCCCGCTTTTACGATGGCTGAGCCATCCGAAAGAAAAAAGATCTCTTTTGTGGCAGCATCGTATTCGTCCTCTATCTCCCCAACTATCTCCTCCAGTATGTCCTCAAGGGTCACCAATCCAGCCGTGCCACCAAACTCGTCCAGAACTATAGCCATATGGATTTTTTTCCTCTGGAATTCGTTTAAAAGCTCCGAGACCTTTTTGGAATCGGGAACAAAATAAGCAGGACGGATTATATCCTTTATGATGATCAGCTCCTTGTTAAAGAGGGTATTTATTACATCTTTAGCATGGATTATTCCCGCGATGTGGTCTAAGTCTCCCTTGAAGACCGGTATTCTGGTAAAGCCCTCTTCGGTTATGATTCTCATTACTTTCTCGGGATTGGATTCGGTCTCCACTGCCACGACCTCTGTCCTGGGGGTCATTATGTTATGAACGAAGGTATCGGTGAACTCGAACACGCTTCTTATTAGCTTTTCCTCCGAGGGCTCAAAAATCCCTTTTTCTTTACCTTCCTTAATTATGTGTTTAACCTCTTCCTCGGAGATAAAGGGGCTTTCAACTGGAGTTTTGCCAATTATCAACTTGGCTATTGTTCTGGTGGAGAAGGATAATATCTGCACAACGAAAAAGGTGAGATTGGTTAAAAACTGTATGGGGCGAGCCACGGTGAATGCTATTTTTTCAGGATATTTTAAAGTCACGTATTTGGGAACCAGCTCCCCGATTACCAGAAAAAGATAAGCGATTATCACCACGACAATCCCGATGGAGATGGGTTCTGATGCATTTTGCACAAACTCAATTGGGATCTTCTGGATTTTCGGTTCAATCAGATCAACGATTCTTGCTCCGCCAATCACCGAGGCTAAGGTTCCTACCACGGTGACTCCTATCTGTATGGTAGCCAGGTATTTATCAGGCTCGGCCTGAAGCTTTTTTACCAGGATCGCTTTTTTATCTTTTTTTGCTGCTAAATGTCTTATTTTGCTTTTTCGTGCTGATATAAGAGCGAATTCCGATCCGGCAAAGAAGCTGTTCAAAAGGATTAAAACAACGATAAGTAATATCTCTAACCAGTAACTTTCCATTTTAAGATTGGGTTATCCATCCATCTTATCGGCAGGATTTAAGTTCCTCTTGCCATTTTACGAAGTCTGGCAACCCGTTCTTTTACCGGTGGATGGGTGCTGAAAAGGGAGGCTATGCCCCCTCCCCGCAAGGGATTGACTATGAAAAGGTGAGCGGTTGAGGGATTGGCTTCGAGGGGAATCCTTTTGCTTGCGTTTTGCAGTTTCTCCAAAGCTTGAGCCAATGCCAGGGGTTTATGGGAAATACTGGCTGCTCCCTGATCAGCTGCATATTCCCTTGAGCGGGATATTGCCAGCTGGATCAACATGGCTGCAATGGGAGCTACAATCGCTGTCACCAAAAGACCTAAACCTCCGCCCCGGTTGTTATCCCTTCCGTATCCTCCGAATATCGCTGCCCAGCGAGCCATGAAAGCAAGCATTCCAATTGCTCCGGCTATGGTGGCAACTACCGATGCGGTTAAAATATCCCTGTTTTTGATATGGGCTAACTCGTGGGATATAACCCCTTCCAATTCGTCGTCATCTAATATCTTCAATATTCCATGAGTTGCCACTACAGCGGCATGATTGGGATTTCTTCCGGTTGCAAAAGCATTGGGGGAATCGGTGGGTATTACATACACCTGGGGCATGGGGAGCCGGGCATTCTGGGTGGCGGTTCTTACGATTCGGTAGAGCCTGGGGTCGTCCTTTTCCTCGATTTTCTGGGCTCGATATATCTTCAAGACGATCTTATCTGAAAACCAGTAACTGGTGAAATTCATCACTGCTGCCAAAACCAAAGCGAAGACCATCCCCGATCTTCCTCCCACCAGGCCGCCGACGAGTATCAGAAGTAAGGTTAAACAGACCAAAAGCACTGTGGTTTTAAATACGTTCATTTAAAAAACCTCCTTATATTTTCACGAGTATCTTATTTAATGATACGGGATAAGTCAAGGAAATTTTGTTGGAGTAGTTTTCATATAATCAAGAGAGGGTACGAAAGTCTTTTTGCCTGGGGTTATGATTTTTTGCCAATATAGATGTGAAAATAGCTTTCCCTTTGCGTTCACTTTTACTTAGCTCAGATTGCAGGTAAACTGAGATACCCCAACTGATTATCTGCAATTTCTCTGCTATCTAATAATTCATCAAATCATTGGTCAAAGGCACCCCTACTCTTGACCATTCTGACTTTTTGAATTTCGGGGTAAGGTACCCCAAAATAACAATTTCGCCCAAGTCGCCTGCCTGGTCAGGGGGGGCAACCAGGGCTACCCAAAGTAGTTGTTAGTGGTTAGTTGATAGTTTATAGTTTCTAAAATAGTAACTTTCTTTCTCAATCTTATGATTTTCGAATAATTGAATCCAAGTCAAAAGTACTCTTTAATGAGCTTTCTGAACTCTCCGAAAGCATAAAGCCTTTTTTTCCTGCTTAAAGCTAAGATGAGCTCAAAAACGATCCAGGCTGAGTAGACGATGATAATTTCTTCCCTCAGGTGAGGATAGATAAACTGGATAAACCACAAAGAAAAAATACCAGCTGCCTCATACCAGTTGAACTTCATATTGGCTAAAAGGATCATTCCCAGAGAGGATTGAACCATGGTTAGAAGTATCTCCACTTTCTGATGATGGTCGAATTCCACCACCGAAATTCCTCCTCTGGACAGGCTGTAGACTATGGGAATCATTCCCACCAGAACGGTCCACTGGTTGATATTGGAGGAGACCATATTCATTACTCCCATGGGAGCCTTTTTAACTGTTCTTGCCCAGTTCAAAGCAGAGACCTTCTCCGGGAACTCGGACAGAAAAGGAGCCAACCACTGAACAAATATATAATGGGAGACTCCCATTGCTGTGGCTAAAGCTAACATGCTGTGTAAAAAGGGCTCAGCTATGAAAAAGAGGCTCACTCCACCCAATAAGAAAAGCCCGAAAACAGCAGGTTTACGGTATTTAGGAGGAAGGCTCATCACTTTGCGGGTGACATAGGGGGCATCCTTCAATTCCTCTGTCTCATGCGGGGGGACACGGTTGAGAATGAAAAGGTAGGCTAAATACAAGAAGAAGAGTATAGCTGAGTCGAAAAGGGAGAGTGTTCCCTTGATCAAAATTATTACAAAATACAAAATAGGTGGAAATAAAGCTACGACTTCAACCGAGTGCTCTTTATCGAATTTTATTGGTAAAAATCTTCTATGAAAAGGGAATCTTTTGTTAAAAAAAACAGAGACGAAATAGATCAGGGGCCAGCCCAATCCTACTAAAAGCCTTAAGGAGCCGGTGAAATTCGCAGTTATGAGATGAACTTTCTCCGGATCGGCTCCTGCTTCCCAGGCAATAGCAGCTTCAACTGCGAATTCGGGCAAGGTCTGAAGCCAGGCTAAGATAGCCAGTGCCAATCCCTGGGAAACGATAAACTGAGCTGCTTCTGCTGCCCAGGCGATTATAAAAGCGGAGAAAATCAGGGAGGGGAAGGTCCATAAAGATGAGATTGTCTTGGTGGTGACTCCTGCTATGGTTTTTAACTTAAATATCATTTCCCTTTACTCATATAGGTCATGGATTTAGCTATGAAAAAATCTAAAATTTTGTTTTAAGTTATTATTTTAAAATGGATTGTCAAATTGTTTTTGTGTCTTTTTAATGGCAAACATCGCAGTATAAGCGGTTTGGCATAAGTTTATATCTTTAAGTACTTAAGGTTTTATACACTTAGAATAGTAGGAGTATTTTTGAGTGTATCAAAACAGAATTTTCTCTTGTAGCTATCTTCCAAATAAATCTTGACAAAACCCTAAATTAGTATTACTTGGTTTATTAATTCTTTTTTGATACTTAGGATGAAAATCTCTTCTTTAGCCAAGAAAAAACTTTTAGAGATTTGTAAAAGAATTTATGATAAAGGGTTCGTTGCGGCAAATGACGGGAATGTTAGTTTGAAATTGGGTAATAAAATCTTGGTCACACCAACTGGTAAGAGCAAGGGATTTTTAGAGTCAGAGGATCTGGTTTTGGTTGATTTAAAGGGAAAAAAGCTCAAAGGAAAGCTGAATCCAACTTCCGAGCTTATGATGCACACTTTTATTTATGAAAAAAGAGAGGATGCGGGTGCAGTTGTTCACGCCCATCCCCCTTACTCAACAGCTCTGGCAGCTGCTAAAATACCTTTGCCTGAGTTTTTGCTTCCGGAGGTTATCCTATCTTTAGGCAAAATACCCTTAGCACCTTATGCTACCCCTTCCACCCGTGAGGTTTGCAAATCGATAGAAGGTTTTATCCAGGATCACGATGCGATAATTATGGAAAATCACGGGGTGGTGACCGTGGGGAAAGATTTAGACGACGCTTTTTTCAAATTGGAACGAACTGAACATTATTCCAGGATATATTTTTTGGCAAAAAATCTCGGGGGGATAAAGGAATTAACTAAAAAAGAGATAGAGAGGATTTTAAAGACAAAAGAAAAATCTGTATGATTAAAAAAGTCATTCTGGACAAATCCGAGAGAATTCAGAGGGTTCCTCCTTTTTCCCTTTTCGAAATAGAGAGGACCAAAAAAAGACTCGAAAAAAAGGAGGTGGAGATAATAGATCTGGGGGTGTTTGATCCTTATGTTCAAAATACCTCAGAATGCGAGTTTCTCTCATCTTTGCCCTGGGGAAACAGGGGAAAAGAGAATCAAACCGAGGAGGAGAGAAAATTAAAAAAAGATCTCTGTTTATGGTTTGAAAAAAAATATCAGGTTAAACTAATCCCCGATAAAGAGATTTCCCTTATACCCAATAAAAAGGTGGCATATCTTAGCATGGCAATGAGCTTTTTGAATCGGGGAGATTTGGTAATCGTTCCTGAGCCTTCCAATCCTCTATACCGGCGGGTTTGCAGTCTGGCCGAGGCAGAGATCGTAAGCGTTCCCCTTCTGGAGAGAAACGATTATTTGCCCAATTTAAAAACGCTTTCCGATAAGGTTCTAAAGAAGGCTAAGCTTTTGTTTCTGAATTATCCCCACAATCCAACCACCGCTGTTGCTGATTATAATTTTTTCAAAAAAGCGATTGAAATATGCAGCGAGAACAACATCCTTCTGGTTCACGATTTCAGTTTTTGTCATATAAACTATGATGATTTTATTCCTCTGAGTATTCTGCAAATAGAAGGAGCCAAAAAAGTTTGTCTGGAATTTCACTCTCTTTCGACCGCTTGTCTGAGTCCTTTCTTTGAACTGGGTTTTTTTGCCGGAAGCAAGGATGTGATCATGGGACTGGAGTCTGACAGAAGCATCTTTGACTTTGTGGATGATAATTTGTTGTTTAAGGTGGCTTCTTATCTTCTAGAGAATCATTTTAGGATAAAATCAGAACAGAGCCAGGAGTTTTCAGAAAGAAAAAAACTTTTGATGGAAAGACTGTTGAACCTGGGCTGGAGAGTGAAAAGTCCCAAAGCCACTCCTTTTTTCTGGATTCAGATCCCTCCCCATTATTCCTCACTCGGTTTCGCCAGAATGCTTTTAAGGAAAACTGGGGTGGCGGTGATCCCAGGCTCCGATTTCGGGGAAAGCGGTGAGGGGTACATCCGGTTAGCCTTAAACCTTCCCGGTGATAAGCTGAAAGAAGCAACCAAAAGAATTGAGAGGCATTCTCATCTTCTGCAGTCCAGTTACAGACCTAAGAGGAGAAGATAGATGGGAACGATAAGACTTCACAACATGACTTTTTACGGATTTCACGGGGTGTCAAAAGCAGAGCGTCAGACCGGCAGAAGGTTCGAGGTGGATGTGGAACTGTCATTGGATTTGGATAAAGCTGCCAGGGAAGACAGGCTTGAGGCTACGGTGAACTATACCCAGGTTTATAACACCGTTCATGACCTGGTGATGGAGAATAAGTTCTCCCTTCTGGAGACCATTGCTGTGAGGCTGGCTAACGAGATATTGAAAAGATTCAAACCCGAGGAAGTGGTGGTCAGGGTTAGAAAGAAAATCCCACCGGTTCCCGGAAATTTGGACGATATCGAGGTGGAGGTTAAAAGGAAAAGGAAATAAGGGAGGGGTGATTTTGGTGAGCATGGCTTATATCGGATTGGGCTCGAATCTGGGGAAGAGATTTAAAAACTTAAAGAAAAGCATAAAGCTTCTGGAAAGTGTAGATTCTTTGAAAGTGAGAAATAAATCTTCTGTTTACCTGACCGAGCCTGTTGGCTATGAGAGACAGCCCTGGTTTTTGAATATGGTGATAGAGGTGGAGACCGATCTTTTACCTCTTGAACTTCTAAATAGAATGCTTAAGATAGAGAAAAAAATGGGAAGGGAAAAAGCAAAAGATAAAGGTCCCAGAGAAATCGATCTGGACTTGCTTTTATATGACGACAAGGTTATGGAAACAGAAGAACTTACCCTTCCCCATCCGCAGATTCATAAAAGAGGATTTGTGCTGGTCCCTCTGGCAGAGATTGCAAAAGATAAAATACATCCTCTGTTAGGAAAGAAAGTCTCTATTCTATTGAGGGAGCTGAAAGACGAAAAGAAGGTTGAACCTTATAAAGAAAAAAATCATGAATGATCATAATTATATCGCTGTGGAGGGAATCATAGGGGTGGGTAAGACCGATTTATCCTCGCTTTTGGCTGAGAAACTTAAGGCTCGATTGGTCTTGGAGAATCCCGAGGAGAATCCATTTCTTCTGGATTTCTATAATGAGAAAAAAAGATATGCTTTTCAAACCCAGATATTCTTTCTTCTCTCCAGATACAAGCAGCAACAGAATTTTTTAGAGCATGATCTTTTCATGAAGAAAGTCATATCGGATTACTTTTTCGAAAAGGATAAGATCTTTGCCTCGGTCAACCTGGATGAAAAAGAACTTTTTTTGTACGAGAGAATCTATTCGCTTTTGATAAAGAACGTGCCCAAACCTGATCTGATCTTGTATCTGCAGTCCGACCCGCAGACACTTTACAAGAAACTAAGGAGAAAAAGGAAAAAACAATTTCAGAAAATTGAACTGGATTACCTTTTAGCTTTGAACGAGGCTTACAACCGCTATTTTTTCCATTACGATGAAACTCCACTTCTTATCTTGAACTCAGATGATTTCGATTTCCAAAAAAATCCCTCTCATTTAGATGAGCTTTTGGAGCTTCTAAAAAAGCCTCAGAAGGGAAGAAGATATTATGTGAGAAGATAGTTTTTTATCCGATGGATTGAAGGAGCAGCTAATAGTGTTATTTGTTTTAAGTTATTTGAACAGTTTGTGAAAATTGTAAAGATTTTATTTTTATAAAAACATGAACAAATATAAGGTAACGGTCAGGACATTTCTGGAGATGAAGAAAAAGAAGGATAAGATTGCGGTTTTGACCGCATACGATTTCTTCACCGCAAAAATCTTGGATGAGATCGGCATCGATTGTATCCTGGTGGGAGATTCGGTGAACATGGTTTTTTACGGCAGCAAAACCACATTGTCTATCGGATTGGACCAGATGATCTATCATACCAAAGCTGTTTCCCGGGCGGTTAAAAGGTGTATGGTGGTAGCTGACATGCCCTTTATGTCTTATCAGACCAACGTTTCGGATGCAGTATCAAACGCAGGGAGGTTTTTAAAGGAGGGAGATGCAGAGGGAGTGAAAATCGAAGGGGGATTGGAGATGATCCCCACCATTAAAAGAATGATCGATGTGGGAATTCCGGTGATGGGACATATTGGATTGACCCCCCAGTCGATTCACAAATTCGGGGGCTTTACCGTCCAGGGCAAAGAGGAAAAAACAAAAGCTTATTTAACCCAATCAGCAAAAGAGCTGGAAAGAGCGGGTTGTTTCTCCATGGTTCTGGAGTCGATGCCTAAGGATTTAGCTAAAGAAATCTCTGAGTCAATAAAAATTCCCACTATTGGAATTGGGGCAGGACCTTTTTGTGACGGTCAGGTTCTGGTGGTTAACGATATTCTGGGACTTTTCGAGGATTTCAAACCAAAGTTTGCAAGACGTTATGTTGAGCTGGGGAAGGAGATAAGAGAGGCCTGTAAGAAATATCTGGATGACGTCAAATCCGGACAATTTCCGAGCGAGGAAGAAAGTTACTCCTAATTTGAATTTTTCATTTTAAATTTTCAATGTGATAAATGCGAATCGTTAAGTCGCCAAAAAAAATGCAGGAGATTTGTATAAATTTGAAAAATCAGGGGAAAGTCATAAGCTTCGTTCCCACAATGGGCTATCTACATGAAGGGCATTTAAGTTTGATGAGGATAGCTAAAAAGAAATCAGACATCTTAGTGGTTAGTATTTTTGTGAATCCCACCCAATTCGGTCCAAAAGAGGATTTCAAAAGATATCCAAGGGATTTGAAAAGAGACAAAAGACTTTTAAAAGAGATAGGTTGTGATTTTATATTTATGCCTGATATAAAGGATATGTATCCAAAAATGTATGATACTTATGTTGAGGTGGAAGATTTAACAAAGATTTTAGAAGGGAAGTCTCGTCCTGAGCATTTCAAAGGGGTAACAACAGTTGTGGCAAAGCTTTTTAATATCATTCAGCCGGATATAGCGGTTTTCGGGCAGAAGGATTTTCAGCAGGCGGTGGTTGTAAAAAAAATGGTTAAGGATTTGAATCTTCCGGTTAAAATCATAATTGCACCTACTGTCAGGGAGAAATCAGGGCTGGCATTAAGCTCAAGAAATGAGTATCTATCTTCAGAGGAAAAAAAACAGGTTACTGCTTTGTACCGGTCTTTGAAATTGTCTGAAAAAATGATAGCGTCTGGAGAAAGGGATTCGAGGAAGATAATATCTGAAATGAGGAAGCTTATTCAAAAAAAACCTAAGGCGAAAATCGATTATATAAGCATAAATGATTCTGAATCGCTGAAGCCGCTGAATAAGCTGAAAGGAAACGTTGTGATTTCTTTGGCGGTATTGATAGGAAAAACCAGATTGATTGATAATATTAAAATAAGAGTGTAGGGGAGACCAAGTTGGTTTTATCACAAAAGGAATTTACCCGCTTGGTTAGGGGACCAAGCGATTACAGAAAAACGCAATCTAAAGATTGCGGCTACCAAAAAAATGGTAGCCGCAGGCTTCAGCCTGCGTAAGGACTATTTAAAAAACAGGAGGAGTAATGAAAAAAGCTAAAGTTCTTTTAGCAAGCGTTTTTGCTCTTGTGGTTTTGTTTTTTATCCTTCAACTGGTATCTGCCAATAATATCACCTATTTGTCCAGCACCCTCTGGACTGACGCAGAGGATGTTCAGGTGGTTGGAGATTACGCTTATTGTGCTTTTCGCAATGGTCTTTTGATTTTCGATGTCTCAGATCCAGCTAATCCATCTTTTGCAGGTAAGTTTTATCTTGTGGGAAGGGGAGGAGGAATATATGTCAAGGATAGTTATGCTTATCTGGCTGATAGGTCCGTTGGGCTGGTTATATTCGATGTTAGCGATCCAGGCAATCCAGATTCGGTTACCAGCTACAGTACCTTGGGGGGAGTTGAGGATGTTTTTGTCCAGGACAGCATAGCCTACGTGGCTGGAGGTAGCAGTGGTTTGCAAATAATCAATGTTAAGGACCCAGCCAATATAAGTTGGATCGGCGAGTATGGGACCCACATTTATAGCGTTTTTGTCCTGGACACTTTAGCCTATGTATCGAGGACTAGTGATGGCTTTCTAATAATCAATATCAGTGATCCAGCTAATCCAGACTCGATTGGTCGCTACGATACCCCGGGTTCTGTTCAGGGTATTTTTGTTCAGGATAGCTTAGCCTATGTAGCTGATCATGGGAGTGGTTTGCAGATATTCAATATAAGTGACCCGGCTAATCCGGATTCGATAGGCAGTTATGATACTCCTGCTTATGCTAATGACGTTTTTGTAAAGGACAGCTTAGCTTATGTGGCTGATGATTATGGTGGTTTGCAGATAATCAATGTTAGCCACCCAGTCAGTCCAAGTTTAGCTGGCAGTTACGACACTCCAGGTCATGCTTGTGCTGTTCTTGTTAAGGACAGTTTAGCTTATGTAGCTGATGACGTTGGTGGATTGCAGGTAATTTTGGTCAGCGATCCAGCCAATCCAAATTTATTTAGCAATTCTGATAGCCCGAATGAAATCCTGAGTGTTTTTGTTAAGGATGGTTTAGCCTATGTGGCTACTTCGTACACTGGTTTGAAGATAGTCAATATCAGCGATCCAGCTAATCCAGATGTGATCGGTTGTTACGACACCCCGGATTACGCTGTTGATGTTTTTGTTGAGGACAGCTTAGCGTATGTAGCTGATGAATGGAGTGGTCTGCAGATTTTCAATATTTCTGATCCTGCTAATCCGGATTCAGTTGGAAGTTACGAGACTCCGCATTATGCTGAAGCTGTTTTCGTCCGGGACAGTTTAGCTTATGTGGCTGATGGGGGGAGTGGTCTGCAGATAGTTAATATCAAAGATTTAGCCAATCTAAGTTCAGTTGGGAGCTACCAAACTCCGGATTGGGCTGCTGCTATTTTAGTCCAGGACAGTTTAGCCTATGTGGCTATAGATGATAGTGGTTTCCAGATAATCAACGTTTCTGATCCAGCTAATCCCGATTTTGTTGGAAGTTATGATACCCCCGGTAAAGTAAAGGGTCTTTTTGTCAAGGATAGCTTACTATATTTGCCCGACAGGGGTACTGGACTTTTAATATTCAACGTAAGTGATCCAGCCAATCCAGACTCTATAGGTGGTTACTACGATGAGTCTGATGTTTATAATGTTTTTGTTCATGACAGTTTTGCGTATCTGGCCTCTCATTCTAATGGTTTTTATATAATCAATGTCTCCGATCCAACCAATCCGACGTTAGTTGGAAATTACCGCACCCCTGGAAATTCTTTGGATGTTTTCGTAGATGGAGAGTATGTGTATGTTGCTGACAGATATTCTTTAATTATTTTCCAGACCCCATATGGCACGGATGTGGAGGAGATGAAGGAGGATGAGGTTGTGCCCAAAGATTTTGTTTTGTCCCAGAACTATCCCAATCCCTTTAATCCCACTACCACCATCACCTTTACCGTTCACAGTAAACAGAAAACAGTAAACAGACCCGTCCCCACCACCCTTGTTATTTATAATATTCTGGGACAGAGGGTGAGAACTCTGATTGATAAACCTCAAGAACCTGGAAGATATGAGGTTACCTGGGACGGGAAGGATGATCAGGGGAAAGATGTTGCATCCGGGGTTTACTTTTATAAATTGAAGATAGGAGATTTGGAGAAGACGAAAAAGTTGGTTTTGTTAAAATAAGTTGGAAAAGAGACGTAAGAATTAAGGCGGTAAAGATTTAACTTCAGTCATTTAACTTTTATGGGATTTGTTTTCATAAAAGCAGGTGTGGCTAATCCTGCGAATACCAAAAAAACCAGCAGGGTGAACTTTTTGGTGGATTCCGGTTCTTTGTATTCCGTTGTTCCACAAAGAGTACTGAAGAGACTGGGAATCAAACCGGAATCGAATATAACCTTTACCCTGGCAAATGGCCAGGAGGTAAAAAGAAAGGTGGGGAACGCTCTGTTTACATACCAGAGAAGAAGAAGAGCGTCTCCGGTTATATTCGGCAACCCGGGGGATAGCTCGCTTTTAGGAATGGTTACCTTAGCAGCCTTGGGATTCGTCTTGGATCCACTCCGAAGAGAGCTTCGTCCTCTGCTATGATATAGAATTAATGAGATAAAAAAGAAATTGAAAAGGAAAGAAAAAATGCTTGTTACCCTTTGTAAATCCAAGCTTCATAAGGCAGTAGTTACCGAGGCAGTTTTAGATTATGAGGGGAGCATAACCATTGACAGGAACTTGATGAGGGAGGCAAACCTTTTGCCTTATGAGATGGTGCAGGTTTTGAATCAGAACAACGGGGAAAGGTTCGAAACGTATGTTTTGGTTGGAGAGGCTGGTTCGGGAACTATATGTTTAAACGGTCCTGCAGCAAGGTTGGGTCAGGTGGGGGATGTTTTAATAATCATCTCATACTGCATTTTGGAAGAGGGGGATGCCCAAAAGCACCAACCCAAATTGATCTTTCTGGATGAGAAAAACAAGGTTGTAAAAAAGAATTTTTAAATTATTTGAAAGAGATATTTTCCGGGTTGAATGCCCTTCCTATGAAATAAAAATCTTCCGTAGAGCCTAAGAAATGGCTAAAAGGGATTATTTTAAAAACACCTGTGCAGTTGTTCTGGCAGCAGGAAAGGGCAAACGGATGAAATCCAATATCCCCAAGGTCATGCACAAAATCAGGGGAAGACCGTTAATCGATTATCTGGTCTCAACTTTGGAGGATCTGAAAATCCCCAAGATCATTTTGGTAGTTGGTTATAAAAAGAAGATGGTATTCGATTTTTTTAAACACAAAGATTTTGTATTTGTAGAACAGAAAAAACTTTTGGGCACCGGTCATGCCGTGCTTCAAACTAAGAAGCTGTTGGAGGATTTCGATGGTGAGGTTCTGATCTTATTCGGTGACGTTCCCTTCATCAGTGGAACTACCATTGAAAACCTGGTGAAAACTCATAGAAGAACGAAAGCCCAAGCTACGGTTTTGACAGCCGTACTTGATCAGCCTAAAGGCTATGGAAGAATTATCAGACGCGAAGATGGCTCCTTGGAAAAAATTGTCGAGGATAAGGATGCTTCCCCAAAGGAGAAAAAAATAAAAGAGATGAATACCGGAATCTTTTGTTTTAACTCCAGATATCTTTTTCCTGCACTGCAGAAGATAAAAAAAGAAAATCAACAGGGCGAATACTATCTGACCGATACTGTTGATATTCTGAGAAAACAGAAGCACAAAGTTTCTGCATTTGTAACCCGAGATCCAAAGGAGATTTTAGGAGTGAACTCAATGAAGCAGCTTAAATATTTGGGGAAGCTTATGGCAAACAATAAAATTTAATGAAACGTATAGTAAAAAGTTATTGACAAGTTTAAATTCCCCGATATATATTGTTAGGAGAGTAGTTGAGGTGGTAATTTTGAAAAATAAAATCTTGTTAATCTCGATAGTCTTTGTTTTTATATTGAGTTTTTTCTCCGGGGTCTATTCACAGGAAAAATCTGAACCCCAAGAGAGCTTTTTCGGTTTGACCCCCCAGAAATCAAGTTTCTCCCTTCTGGACCCCAGTCGAATAAGCATGACACACAGTTATACCCTCTGGTATTCTTCGGGGAAAAAAGGCTCCGAAAGCTCCGGACTGTACGTAAATACTCTTCAATACCAGTTTTCCAATCCCCTGAAGATGACTGTGGAATTAGGATACATGCACCAAACGCCTTTTTGGCAGAGAACCGGCAGCTCTCTCGAAACCCAAAGGTTTTTATCCAATTTCCAACTGGAATACAAAAAAAGCAACTTTTACTTTCTTTTGAAAGTGGGTAATTTGCCGAGGAGTAATAATTTGTATTATTATCCTTGGGATAGGAGGTGGTGAGAAAAAGATAAACAAGAACTAAGGGGAAGCCTCGCATCTTTTTCATATTCTTTGTTTTCACCCAAAAACTGTTTTTATACTCCCATTCGAGGTCATCCAGATCTTTAAGTATGGGCAAAAAATTAAAAAAAGAGTATAGGTTTTACAGAAGGAAACCAGAAAGGGAAAAAGAATCAGGTTTCTATGGGATTTTAATAATCCTTTTGGCAATTTTCGTCTTCGTTTATGGTTTTTCTTTTGTAAAAAGAGTAGGGCAGAAAGAAAAAAATTCAAATATAGAACCAAGGGGCGTAAGAGTTCAGGTTATAGACGGTTCTGGTACTCACGGGGCTTGCGGTGATGTTTCATCGTTTTTAAAGGAGAGAAAAACAAAAAACTTCATTTTTTACGTAGTGGATAAATTTGATTTACCGGATTCTCTGGTTACCCGGACTATTCTTTTAGATCGAGGTGGAAAACCGAAGCTAATGGGGGAAATCGCTGATTTTTTAGGAATCCAGAAAAAAAGGGTAATCTACAAACCCCTGAAGGATAATTACAGGGATCTGGATTTTACCCTGGTTTTAGGAGCAGATGTTGAAAATATCCTGGAAAAGTGGAAAAGGAAATGAGAAATTAACAGCTTAAGGAGGCTGGTTGGAGATCACCCCCCGAAGATTAGCTCTTTCTGCTGGGAAGTTAGCTTTAGATAAAAAGGCTTTTGATGTAAAGATACTGGATTTAAGAAAGCTTTCAAACATAGCCGATTTTTTCGTCATATGTTCGGCAGAGGTTGAACTTCATGCCAAAGCGATTGCGGATCACATCACAGAAAACCTTACTCAAAAGGGCGTGAGAGTATGGCATAATGAGGGATATGAGGCTTCCCGATGGATCCTTCTGGATTATGTGGATGTGGTTATCCATATATTCTTGAAAGAGTTAAGACAATTCTATGGATTGGAGCGATTGTGGGGTGATGCACCAACAAAAAAGATTTCAGATGAAAAAGTAAGTTAAGTTTTAAAACTTTTTGGTCGAACAAAATAAAAACCTGAGATGATTTAGAAGATCCCAGAATCCTGCTAAATCCTTGAAAAGACAAGAAGTTTAAAAGTTTTTATCACGCAAAAACCAAAAATCAAGAGGTGACTTTATGGACATAGTCGAACTAAAAAGTAAAACAGTCTCGGAGCTTTTGAAGTTGGCTGAGGATTTGGACCTCGGAGCGACCAGTGGCTTGAGAAAACAGGAGCTGATCTACAAGATCCTGGAGGCGAGAACCGAGAAAAACGGTTTCATATTCGCTGAGGGAGTTTTGGAGATTTTGAATGAGGGATATGGATTTCTGAGATCCCCTGATTATAACTATCTGCCCGGCCCCGATGATATCTACGTATCCCCATCGCAGATCAAAAGGTTTGATTTAAAGAAGGGGGATTCGGTATCCGGGCAGGTTCGTCCCCCCAAGGATACCGAGAAATATTTCGCTTTGCTGAAGATCGAGGCGGTGAATTTTGGAAATCCTGAGGTGGCTAAGCACAGGTCTCTTTTCGACAATCTGACTCCCCTGTATCCAGAAGAAAAAATAAAACTCGAGGTCAACACCGACGAGCTGGCAATGAGGATTCTGGACTTTTTGGCTCCCATTGGAAAGGGACAGCGGGCTTTGATCGTTTCCCCACCTAAGGCTGGGAAGACGATACTTCTGCAGAAGATTGCCAATAGCATAACTACCAATCATCCGGAGATGAAGTTGATTGTCCTTCTGATCGATGAGCGACCCGAGGAGGTTACCGATATGAAGCGCTCGGTGAAGGGTGAGGTGATAAGTTCCACCTTTGACGATCCGGCGGACAGACACGTTCAGGTTGCGGATATGGTGCTGGAGAAATCCAAGAGGTTAATCGAACACAAGCAGGATGTGGTCATACTTCTGGACAGCATTACCCGCCTGGCAAGAGCGCATAATGCGGTGGTTCCTCATTCCG
>LJUW01000080.1 GCA_001304315.1 candidate division Zixibacteria bacterium SM23_73_2
GGTGATTCTACTCTGATCGGATGCACTGACAGGCAGGCGGGATTAGAAAATTCGAATAAAGGGCTGCTTTTCTCAGAGAAAAAAAACTCCACTGAAACGATATTTGTGAAAAAAAACTTCCCTTTTATCCGAAAAATATATATATTAGCAGAGAAGAGTAAATTAGAAAGCGTTCACCATTTGGATAACATTTAGCAGGATTTGAGCATGCGTTTAGGATTAAAGTTTTTCATTGCTCTGTTTCTGGTGATGTTTGTAGGATTGGCTACTTTTACCTTTATTAACATCAAAAGTGAGGCCAGTGACCTTCTGGAACAGGTGCAGTTGGCCGCCCTGAGAACTACCGATTTGATTAAGGAATCAACTCACTACAGCATGCTGATAAACCGCAAGGAGGATATTCATCAGATATTCAAAAACTTCAGACAGATGCCCGGATTTGAGGTTATCAGAATCTACGACAAAAAAGGCGAGGTCATTTTCACCACTCGTCCGGAGGAGGCATCAACCAGGGTGAACATTACCTCAGAGGCTTGCCAGGTATGTCACCGCTTTCCCGAACCTCTTAAAGCCCTGGCCACCGAGCAACGGCATCGAATCATCAAGGCTCTTGATGGCCACAGGATTCTGGCGCTGATCAATCCCATAGAGAACGACATCGCCTGTTATGGATCCGACTGCCATCTACACCCAGATGAGAAGTTTATCCTGGGAGTCTTGGATGTACAGATGTCTTTGACAACTGTGGATGCTGATATCGCCCGCAGTCGTCGGCAGACGATTTTTGCATCTGTGATCTTAGTGATAAGTGTTCTCTCGGTGACCGGGTTTCTGATCTTCACTTTGATTCGTTCTCCGGTTAATAAATTGACTGAGGGGACCAGGGCCATTGCAAAGGGAAACCTCGATTACACCATTCCCCTGCAGCGAAAAGATGAAATCGGTGAGTTGTCGGATTCCTTCAACAGTATGACCAGGGAACTGAAAAAGGCACGTGAGGATTTAAGCCGCATCCAAAATCACATGATTCAGATGGAGAAGATGGCCTCCTTAGGAAAACTTTCCGCAACAGTAGCACACGAACTGAACAATCCTTTAAGCGGAATTCTAACCTACGCCAAGCTTGTGAAAAGAAGGCTCACTTCTTCGAATTTGAGCTCAGATAAGCTCTCATCCATCCAGGATGACCTCTCGATGATAGCTGATGAGACCACTCGCTGTGGAAATGTAGTTAAGAATTTGTTGCTCTTCTCCAAAAGGGAGATAGAGGAATTTGCAGTGATAGACCTGCACCAGATCCTGGATCGATGTACCCAGCTATTAGAACATCATCTGGATTTAAATAACATCCAGCTGGTCAAAAACTACCAGAGCAAAAACTCAGAGTGCATGTGTGACAAAAACCAGATTCAACAAGCTTTCTTAGCTATATTGATGAATGCCATTGAGGCTATGCCTGAGGGTGGAACCTTAACCATCAGGACTAAAGATAATCCCAAGAAAAAGACCTCGATAGTCGAGATTCAAGACAGCGGGATAGGGATCCCCTCAGAGGATATCCCTCGCATCTTCGAGCCTTTCTTTACCACAAAAAAAGAGGGGAAGGGTGTGGGATTAGGTCTGTCAGTTGTATATGGAATATTAGATGCCCATAATGCAGAGATCAATGTTAAGTCCAAGGTGGGCGGAGGCTCCACTTTTATAGTTGAGCTTTGGTGTAATTTAAATGTTGGAGAAAATCCCTGTGTTAGACCTCAAAATGATTCAAAAAGGGGTAGAAAATGAGTAATATTAAAAAAGATGAAGAATCAATAAAAATCCTGATCGTTGACGATGAGCAGAGTGTTAGGGATTCAATGACCAAATGGTTTTTGGAGGATGGATACTCAGCTGATTCAGCCTGCGATGCTAAGGAAGCCTTGAAGAAGCTACAAAAGGAAAAATGGGATGTTATCTTTCTGGATATCAAGCTTCCGGGTATGGATGGGATGGAGCTTCAACAAAGAATCAAAGATATCGATCCAAACATAGTTATCATCATGATCACTGCCTACGCCTCCATCGACACCGCAGTTAGATCCCTAAAGGAAGGAGCCTACGATTATGTGACCAAGCCTGTTGATCCTGACTACCTCAGTCACATCCTGGATAAGATCGTTCAGCAGACGCGTATTTTATCTGAAAATATCCAGCTCAAGGAGAGGATCCAAGAGCTTTATGAGGTGGATCAGATCATCGGTGAAAGCTCGGCTATGCTCAAGGTCTTCGAGCTGATCAAAGCCGTGGCTCCAACGGATACCACGGTGATGATCCGAGGCGAAAGCGGGACCGGAAAGGAGCTTATAGCCAGAGCTATCCATTCCAACAGCCCCCGAAGGTATCATCCTATAATAACCATAAACTGCGGTGGCTTAACCGAAGGGCTTCTGGAAAGCGAGTTTTTTGGACACGAGAAAGGAGCTTTTACCGGTGCAATGTACCGGCGAAAAGGAAAATTTGAGATGGGAGACGGGGGAACGATCTTTTTAGATGAGGTGGGCAACATCGGTCCTAAAACCCAGATGGATCTTTTAAGGGTTATCGAAACCAAGCAATTTACCAGAGTTGGGGGGAATGAGAACATAGAGGTTGACTTCAGGCTTATCTGCGCCACCAATAAAGATTTAGAACTTGCGATCAAAGAAGGAAGTTTCAGAGAAGATCTGTATTACCGGTTAAACGTCTTCTCCATTTTTATCTCTCCCCTAAGAGAAAGAAGTACGGATATACCTCTTCTGGCTAACTATTTTTTGAAAAAACTTTCAGCCTCGATGAACAAACCCATCCAAGGATTCGCACCTGAAGCCATGGAACTTCTAAAAAAGTATAGCTGGCCTGGAAATGTGCGTGAGCTAAGGAATGCTGTTGAAAGAGCAATTGTAACCGGCAGAGGAAATCATATAACGGTATCTGACCTTCCGATTCCGAAGTCTCCAAAAATCTCCCCCGAGGATAAAAGCCTGGAATCAATCGAGAAATCTCACATCTCAAGCATCCTGGAGGAGATGGGATGGAATATTACCAAGGCTGCTGAGGTTCTGAAAATCGATAGAACCACCCTGTACAATAAAATCGAAAAATATGATTTGCGAAAATAAAGGTGCGAACTACGCAAAAAGAGCTTCATATATATATACTTCCGCTTCAATTCCAGGATCACCAACTCCTAACTGGACTCTCAAAAGTTCTTAAGGAGATCTTCGGAGTCCCGGTAAGCTTTTTAAATAGGCCCTTCTCTCTGGAAAAAGGATTGGATCCGGTCCGCAATCAATACAACTCGACCTGGATTTTGTCTCAGATCCTGCAGAAAGTTCCCGATAAAACCGGCAAAGTGTTGGTTGTAACCTCCGTGGATTTGTGTGTTCCGGTCTTAACCTATGTATTCGGCGAGGCCCAGTTGGATGGAAAAGCAGCTGTCGTATCCAACCACAGATTAAGGGATGAATTATATGGATTACCAAAAAATCCTCAAAAGCTAAAAGAGCGCTTAGAAAAGGAAGCGGTTCATGAATTGGGACACACCTTCGGTATTATCCACTGCAAAAATCCCCAGTGTATTATGTACTCCTCGACCTATGCCGAGGAGATCGATTTTAAACCCATAAGTTTTTGCAAAAGCTGTTCTGAATTTCTGGAAAAGAAAAAATCGCAATATTCAAGTTAAATCAAAAACCTATATTAAAAAAGAATCCAAATCTTGCGGGACACCCTCTCTTATTTCCCACCTATTTAATTTTCGAAGGTAAGATTCGCTGAGTTGAAAACCTGGTTAATTAAGGAGAAAACAGAAACTAAACCAGCTTTTCCGCTTAGGCAAAATTTAAAAAAATCCTCCCAAAAAAAGCTTTATATTGAGATATAGTCATCCTGAGGGTGATCCAGGGCGATGAACAATGAGAGATAATCCCTCAGGTGGCGGGTAACCAGAAATCTCCTTCGCACGTACTCTTTGGCATTTTCAGCCATTTTTCTTGCCATGTTACTGTGGTGCAGAAGATACCTGATCCGGTAGGCTGCTCCCTCCACCGAATGAACCAGAAAACCGGTCTGGTAGTTGAATATCTGCTCCACTATTCCTCCCACTGCACCCCCGATCACCGGCTTCTTCTTCCACATCGCCTCGGTAACAGTGAGCCCAAATCCCTCCTTAAGGGATTTCTGAAGCACTATATCCGCATCCCTTTGCAGAGCGTTTATCTCCCTGTTTGCTGTAGGTGGTAAAAAAAGCAGGTGGATGTCCGGATCCCCCTTTTTCTGTTCCTTAACCTGGGTGAGCACCTCGAATCCCTCCGGATCATCTGCTGCACCCCCTCCAGCCAAGATCAATTTGCAATCGGTGTTTCTTTTAACCAGACGATAAGCCTCCATTACTCCCAATGGGTCTTTGAAACGGTCAAATCTGGATATCTGAAGGATGGTGGGTTTGAGATTGTTTATACCAAAGTCTCTCTTTATCTCATCTGTCTCTTTCTGAGATAACTCCCGGTTCTTCTGGCTTAAAGGATCAATGGAGGGGAAAATGATATACTGGGGATGAGGCAGGTTGTGAGCGAACTTGGACATCGAGAATATACTGGCATCATATTTTGAGACAAAACCCTTTAAGAATTTCCAGACCCTTCTTTCGGGCCTGGATACATCTATATGGCATCTCCAGATCCACTTAGCCCTTCCCTTACCGGACCTTATTAGGGAGGCTGGCTGGGGATCATGGACTATTACTATATCCGCTTCCAGATCTAAAATCGAGGCGTTTTTCTCGTTGTTCTCCAGGTAATTTTCAAGCATCCTCTCGGAGATGTTTACCCTGTTTCCCTGAAGCGCATTGTGAAAAGCCTTGGTCACCTCAAAGAAACCGGTATCTCCGGTGATTACCTCCCATTTGGTCTCTATGCCCAGCTCATTCATCAAGGGTACTAAAGAATTTAGCATCTCAGCCACTCCCCCCCCGGTTCTGGTGGAGCTGACATGAATCACCTTCCTTTTTCCCAATCTTCGGGCCAATCGGAAAAGCTGATCGATGTTCTCCTTCCCCACTATGGTTTGGTAATCTTTAATCTCAGCCAATTTCCTGCTCCCTTTTTCCGGAAATGTCCTTCTGAAGTAATTTAATTATCTTATCCCTTAGCTCCCACAGGCTGTAAAGGTAAAAGTCGATATTTCTTATATCCTTGACCAGTTGAGGGCATTTGAAGTTATCCTCGATCCAAAAGGAAAAATCATCCACATCCTTTTGTAATCTCAGCCTCGACTCAAAAAAATGATAATATACCGAACCGATGTTAACCTGGTTCAATCCCTCCTTAAATTCCGAAAGAGTTTCAGCCTCAATTCCGGTGGGAACCACTATGGTGTATGACTCATTAAAGAAAAATTCCTGACCCGGTCTCGACCAGGGAATTATTGGGCTTTCCCACATATGTTCCTCGATAATATCCACCACTGCCTCCCGCAGCTTCTCGATATCGCTGAAGTTATAAGGATCTAAGTTGGACAGCTTCTCGGCCAATACCAAATCCTCAAGACCAAAGGCTGCCCAGTGGGCAAAATCATTGGGATAATCCCAGGGCTGATATACCCCCTTTAAAAAAAACTGATGGAGGTGATGAAAGATCACCTGAGGACTTACCACCTTAACCAGCTCAACGAATTCTCTTAAGTTGGCTGCTTTCTTACCAGTGGGCATAAACAGGGCGATACACTCGAAGAACCTGAATGGGGTTTTGGCTTTTTTATTGAGAATTTGCAATTTTTTCCTCCCATACATCTCTCAACCACACTAAAAACCTCAAAACATTTTTATGATTTTCAATAGAATATCTGGCTCTGCTTTCTATTTTGGGATTTTTGCTTACCAGAATTGTAATTCCACCCTGTTTTAATAAAGAAAAAACATCCTCATCGGTTCGATCATCACCCATATAGATCAAGGAAGCTTTTTTTCTCCAATTCTCAGAAAGGTTTCTCTCCAGTATGCATCTTATGGCTTCTCCCTTATTCCAGTTTTTTTTCGGTTTTATCTGCCACACTTTTTTACCAAAAGCCAGTTTAAGACCATCATAAGTTTTAATTTCAGAAAAGACCTTTGTTTTTGCTTTTTGAACGTTACTTGTTTTTGCCAGCCGATAATGAACGCTTGCTGTAATACCTTTGTTCTCCACCCATACTCCCTTCAGTTCCTTCAGCCCTCTTTCTAAGTTTCGGCAGATTTCCTCAATCTTTTCTTTATATTTTTTAGGATCCTTGATAAAATCCGGAAATTTACCTTTTCGGGTAAAATTTGATATTTTCATCTCGAATCCGTGATTGCCCACATAAATTATCTTTTTTATTCCAACTTTTTTTCTAATGTCTTTATAAGATCTTCCACTGACAATCGAAATCATTGCATTTTTCATATTGGACAATTCTCTTAGAATCAACCTGGTATCTTTTGGAAGAAGGGCAAGATCAGGATGTTCAACTATAGGAGTCAAAGTGCCATCATAATCCAATCCAATGAAAATCATACTTTTTTTTGAAATTTTAGTTTTTATTCGGGGAAGTTTGTCAAACAGCTTATCCATATATTTCTCAGTATTTATCAGAGAATCAAGCTTTTTGTGGAGTCAAAAAAGTCTATTTTTTTCAGAATTTATATTTGAAATCGCTCATTCTATTTAGGAATAAAAGCCTCATCAAAATCTTTCTTCGGTTTTGGGATTAACATCTGGGATAAGGATCTAAAAATATCGTAGGTCCATTTGTATATATCATATTCCTTAATATAATTTCGCATCTTTTTAATTCTTTCCTTTTTTCGTTCCAGGGGCAATTCTATAGCCCTGTTTATCGCATCGGCAAAACCTTCGGTATAATATGGATTCAATGGAATAGAGTGTTCCATCTCCTCGTAAGCTCCTGCGAACTCACTTAAACATAAAATCCCTTTTTGATCGATCTGCGAGGCTATAAATTCCTTAGCTACCAAGTTCATCCCATCCCTTACCGAGCTTATTATGGCCAAATCTGCTAATCTGTAATAGACTGACAAGGTCTTGTGATCCACCAGCCGATTTATGAAAACCAGGGGCTGCCAATTCTTTTTTTCATACTTTTGGTTTATCTGATTAACCAGTTTAATCACCTCTTCTCGCAGTTCTCTGTAAGCTTTAATCTTAGTCCTGGAGGGAGCCGCAATCTGTACAAAGATGAATTTACCTTGATATCGGGGATACCTTTCGAAAAAAAGCTCTAAAGCCTTAAGCTTTTCCGGAATCCCCTTGGTGTAGTCCAAACGATCAACGCTAAGCCCCAGAATAGTATTATCCAGCTTGAATCTATTTCTCAGTTTAACCAGCATCGCACGTGTTTCCTTGGAACCAGCCAGCGAACTAAAATACTCGAAATCTATGCTGATGGGAAATGCTTCTACTTTAGTAATATGATCTTTAAACCTGACTGTGGATGACTCGAAATCAACCTCTGCCTCCAATTCTTTTTCAACGCAGGTTAAGAAATTTTGACAGAAATTACTGGTATGAAATCCCAAAAGATCAGATCCCAAAAGACCCTCCAGAAATTCCTTTCTGTTGGGTAAAATGCAAAAAACGTCATAATTTGGCCAGGGAATATGCCAGAAGAAAATTATCATTTGACCTTTGGATTTCTCCCTGAGCTGTTGGGGAACCAAAGCAAGCTGATAATCGTTAACCCAGATTACGCTTTTTTTATTTTCAATCTCATCCAAGGCTACCTGGGTGAAGTGCTGGTTGACTTTTTTGTAGAAATTCCAGAATTTCCTTCTGAACACAACCTCCCCGCAGAGGTTATGAGCCCAGGGCCACAAAGACCTATTGGAAAATCCCAAATAGTAATTTTCCACCTCCTCCTCAGTTAACCAGACCCTTCTCAAGGTATATTTTGGATCCTGGGGAGGAACCTTAACCCTATCTTTCTGATCCACAAATTTCCTGTCCAGATTCCCGCTTCCCCAGGCTATCCAGGTACCTCCAACCATCTTCATAACCGGATCTAAAGCTATGGCTACACCACCAGCTTGCATCTCGCATACAAATCCTCGGGGAGTTGCTTTATGAACATAGGGCTGGCGATTGGACAATAAAATCAGCTTATTGTCCGGAAAATAATTCTCCAGAAGATTTGCTATTTCCCTCTTATTCATTTAAATCCTCTAATTTATTATATAATAGTCATTTTTTCTACCGAAGTCAAGAAAACAATCAAAAAAACATCCAATTATTGAAAATATAGTGGATTGAAGTGGTTGTAATTCGAACCTCATTCAGCTGCTATAGTTAACAGATTAAATAAGAATAATTTACATAGGTGTTCAAATTTTGAACATCCTCAAAAGATCTCTACAGAATACAAGAAAAAAGTCTTTTGCCCCTTGTGAGCAGCAAAGATTTTTCTATTTTCTCCCTTAAATTAGAAAATTTTAAGGAAAAAAAGAACCCTGGTCAAATACAAAAGACCAGGGTTTCATAATCATTTTCTGAAATCAAGGATCAAGGGCAGCAGTTCAATTCAAATCCGGAAATGCCAAAGTAGTAATTGGCTATTATTATCGCATCTCCAAGGTTTGTAAGTGTGTCGCAGTTAACGTCGGATCCCCAGGGATCAATGGCACAGGGTTTTCCAAAATAATAATTGGCCAGGCAGATGGGATCTGACAAATTGATTGACCCGTCGCTGTTGACGTCCCCGCACACAGCCAGCTGCCCTCCTTCAGGTATTGTTATGAGCCTATCTACCGACTCTGCGGTCAGGGTATCCGCCAGCCCGGATGGCCATTTAACCTCAATTGTATCAACCAGCGTGGCAGAGCCTAATCCGAACTCAGCAGTCAAGGAGTTCTGCGACATATAACCCGAGCCACCCGAAATCTCCCGTATCTGGGATAAACCACCCGAGACTGCGCGAACACGAGCACCTATGGCTGATCGGTTGGAAACGACACCCACCAGGTTGACGTGCAGCCAGTGATTTGCAGAACCGGCCTGGTTTAAGAACAACTTGTTAGCACCGGAGAGGTTGGCTACATACAGATCCAGATCTCCATCTTTATCCATATCTCCCAAGGTTGCTCCGCTCCACATTCCCGAATCGGTTAAAGCCCCGGAAGTAGCGTCGACAAAGACCCCGCTGCCATCGTTACGCAAAAGCCTGTTCGGACCCAAAGTCGCACCATCCCCTTTCGCCAAAAACAGATCCAGGTCGCCATCGTTGTCGTAGTCTCCCCAGGCAACATTTTTCGCGTGTCCTCCATCTGCCAATGGTCCGCTGGTCACATCAAAGAAGACTCCCCCTCCATCATTGCGTAAAAGTTTGTTTCCAGTGTAACGGTTGGCAAAGTAGAGATCCAGATCACCATCGTTGTCATAGTCCCCCCAATCCACCCCTTTACCGTTTAGTGCATCCCCCAAGGGTACACTGGTAACATCAACAAATACCAATCCCCCATCGTTGCGGAGAAGTTTGTTAGCGTTACCTGTGTTCACGATATAGATGTCCAGATCACCGTCATTGTCATAATCCGCGCAAGCGACGGATGTGCCATTTCCTGAATCTCCCAAAGGACCGCTGGTGGCATCAACAAAGGTTCCACTCCCATCGTTTCGGAAAAGCTTGTTGGTGCTATCGGAGTTCACCAAGTAGATGTCCAGGTCGCCATCGTTATCAAAATCTCCCCAGGCCACACCGGTGCCGCATGCAGGATCTCCCAAGGGACCACTGGTGGCATCAACAAAGATTCCACCCCCATCGTTGCGAAAAAGCTTGTTGGCGGTTCCGCAGTTCGCTAAATACAGATCCACATCGCCGTCGTTATCATAATCTCCCCAAACTACACCCAAGCTGAAGTCTGAATTCCCCAAAGGTCCGCTGGTGGCGTCAACAAAAACTCCACCCCCCTCATTTCTGAAAAGCTCGTTGGGATACCCACCATGCGTTAAATAAACATCGAGGTCTCCGTCGCCATCATAGTCGCCCCAGGCAACGCCCGAGCTGTAGGTTGTGTCTTCTCCCAGAGGAGGATAAGTCAGATCAACCCACTCGGCGCTAAATGCAGCGAATGCAGAGTGCAGGTCTGGACGGGGACCAATCCACCCGGATAGTGGACCGGCCTGGGGCGTACCGGTGTTTATCAGAACAGTTCGTAGATAATGAGGAGAGGGTGGAT
>LJUW01000081.1 GCA_001304315.1 candidate division Zixibacteria bacterium SM23_73_2
TTCTCGATCTTTCTGGCAACATCGGGCATATTGTCCCGCTTGACCAGGGGAAAAATACCCGCCTTTATCGGAGCGATCTTGGGATCCAATCTTAAAACCGCTCTTTTTTCTCCTTTGACCTCCTCCTCGTAATACCCGTCAACCAGGCAGACCAGCATGGTTCGGTCAACTCCAGCCGAGGTCTCGATTATGTAGGGGATGTATTTTTCCTTGGTAACGTCATCGAAATAGGAAAGGTCTTTTCCGGTTGCCTTTGAATGTCTGGAAAGATCAAAATCGGTGCGGTTGTGAATCCCCTCGATCTCCTTCCATCCAAAGGGGAAATTGTACTCGACATCAAAGGCGGTTTTGGCATAAAATGCTAGTTCTTTTTTTTCGTGCTGGTGAAATCTTAAATTTTCAGGTTTTATTCCCGCAGAGACGTACCAGTTCATCCTCTGTTCTTTCCAGTGCTCGATCCACTCGTCATCCTCTTTAGGATTTACAAAGTACTGCATCTCCATCTGCTCGAACTCCCGGGAGCGGAAGATGAAATTTCCGGTGGTGATCTCGTTTCTGAAAGCCTTGCCGATCTGGGCTATTCCGAAGGGAATCTTCAGGCGGGAGGGTCCTAAGATGTTCAAGAAATTAACGTAAATCCCCTGAGCGGTTTCCGGTCTCAGATAGACCACCGATGCATCGTCCTCCACTGGTCCCATATAGGTTTTGAACATAAGATTGAACTGCCTGACAGAGGTCAGCTCCCCTCCGCATTCGGGACAGCTGTCACCTTTAAGTTCGTCCGCCCTGAATCTCTGCTTGCATTTCTTGCAGTCGACCAGAGGATCGGTGAAGCTATCCACGTGCCCTGAGGTTTCCCAGACTTTAGGGTGCATGATAACCGAGGCGTCCAATCCCACTATGTCGCTGCGGTCCTGGGTCATGGATTTCCACCAGAAATCCTTTATGTTTTTCTTCATCTCCACGCCCAGAGGACCGTAATCCCAGCAGGAGGTTATACCCCCGTAGATCTCGGAGGACTGGAAGATAAAACCCCGCCTTTTACACATGGAGACAAGCTTATCCATCAGATCGGGTTGCTTCTTTTTCAATTTTCCTCCTTTCCGAAGGAACTTTGGCACTGGAAATTTTTTTCAAAAACTCAAGGGATTTGAGTTCTTTTCCCAATCCAGCATGATATGACAAAAAATCCAAGATCAGATTCCCTATGTTTTTTACCTCTTTGTTCTGAAGATTATACTCAACTGCTTTTTTTAAATTTGTATTCAACACCTTTTTGATCCACAAAGCCTCGTTTTGGTTTAGCCTGAAATAGAAGCTATCCCCACTGGCGCAGTCGGGGCAGACCAGACCTCCTCTCTCCGAGCTGAAAAAGGAAAAACCGGTACTTTTAACCTTTAAAGACTTTTCCTTTTTCCCGCATATCACACATTCCTCAAATCTCGGTTTGTATCCCAGATAACTAAAAAGTTTCAAAGCATATGCCCATAGAAGCTTTTTTATGTTTTTTTCATCATTTCTCTGGACTTCTGACAGAAAATCCATAGACAAAAAATATATATCCTCGTTTTTCTCCTCCCCGGATATCAGCTTATCCAGAAGCTCTATTCCAGCTGAGGCAACCCCGTACTTTTGAGGGGAGGAGAAAAGCAATTGGTTTGTGGTTTTAAGCTCGGATGAGCTTAAGATATAAAGATCTTTTTTCTCTTTTTTGTAGAAAACGAAATCGATAGAACTGAAAAGCTCCAGCCCACCGGAGAAACTCGATTTGGGTCTCTGAACCCCCTTGGCCAGAAGTTTCAATTTGCCGAAATCCTCGGAATACACAGTTATTATGTTTGAGGTCTCGCTCCATTTTATCTTTTTTAAGATTAATCCCTCGGATTTGTTTATGGTCATCTTTTATTTTCCTGGACCTCTGAGGTATCCACGAATTTGTAGATTACCTCATCCTCCTTTGCCATACCCAGCCTTTCCCTTGCCTGTTTCTCAAGAAATAAATCCTCCTCCTCCAGAAGTTTTTTCTTAGTCTCCAGATCGACCATTCGAGCCTCCAGCAATTTTGATTCGTCTTTGAGATTCTCCTTTTGCCGAAAAAGGGTGTAGATTCTAAAGAAACCGTTGGAACCGGTGAAAAAGGAGTAGATCACGAATACAAGCATGCAAATTACAAAGACCTTTAAAAATATCTTTTTCCCACCCGATTTTATACTCTCATATGTACTGGATAGGAGCTTTTTCTTTTTTCTTCCGGTCATAATTACCTCAGGTTATAAAACACTTCCCTGCCTAAAAACTGGGCTTTATCCCCCAGGCTCTCCTCGATTCTCAAAAGCTGGTTGTATTTACAAACCCTATCGGTCCTGGAGGTCGAGCCGGTCTTGATCTGTCCGGCATTGGTTCCCACCACCAAATCCGAGATGGTGGTATCCTCGGTCTCGCCGGAGCGGTGGGAGATCACGTAGGTGAAGCACGATTTTTTCGCCAGCTCGATGGCATCCAAAGTCTCGGTTAAGGTTCCGATCTGATTGAGCTTGATAAGAATCGAATTGGCTGATTTTTGTTCGATACCCTTCTTTAACCTCTGTATATTGGTGACGAATAGGTCATCCCCCACTATCTGGATCTTTTGACCCAACTTCCGGGTGAGCTTCTGCCATCCATCCCAGTCATCCTCAGCCAGGCCGTCCTCGATGGAGACTATGGGATATTTTTTAACCCAATCTGCGTAAAAGTCTATCATCTCCCCGGTGGAAAGTTTTCTATTCTCCGAGGCTAAATCGTACACCTTTCCTTTTGAATCATAGAAAGTTGAGGCAGCAGGGTCCAGTGCTATTGAAATATCCTCACCCGCCTTGTATCCTGACCTCTCAATTGCTTTAAGGATTACCTCAATGGCCTCTTCATTTGATTTCAGGTCAGGGGCGAATCCTCCCTCATCTCCGACTGAGGTATTGTATTTTTTGTCCTTCAATACCTTTTTCAAATTGTGAAAAGTCTCAGCACCCATTCTCAAAGCCTCTTTAAATGATGGGGCACCCAGAGGCATGATCATAAACTCCTGCAGGTCCACGTTGTTGTCCGCATGGGAGCCTCCGTTTATGATGTTCATCATCGGAACGGGTAGTACCCTGGCATTAACCCCGCCTATGTATTGATATAGAAACAAACCTAAGCTTTCTGCTGCTGCCCTGCAAACTGCCAGAGATACTCCCAAAAGTGCATTTGCTCCCAGTTCGCTTTTATCCGGTGTTCCATCCAGCTCGATTAAAAACCTATCTAAACCAACCTGGTCATAAGGGTCCGGACATTTCTCAATTATTGCTGAGGCAACTTTCTGGTTAACGTTGTTTACCGCCTTTTGAACCCCTTTTCCAAGATACCTGGATTTATCCCCATCCCTCAGCTCCAGTGCCTCGTATTCACCGGTGGAAGCACCTGAGGGAACCGCTGCTCTTCCCAGAACCCCATTGTCCAGAAGAGCATCAACTTCCAGAGTTGGATTGCCTCTTGAATCCAAAATCTCCCTGGCATAAACACAAATGATATCGGGCATAGACTTCTCCTTTTATGTATTTTTGCATCCAATTTAGTTTTAATTTAAATCATAAGAAATATTTTTCAAGAGAAAAAATGTGAAAATAAAAAGTAGGTCGAGATTCAAATCTCGACAATAAGAAGTCGATTTTAGAAAGTCGAACTACTATGATAGATTAAAAAGACAATTCTCAGGATAAAAATGTTCAAGGCAGCTGAAGCCTCCTTCTTATCGCCCATTCAAAAGATAAGCAGGCTATCACAATCAGAAGCAGAAAAGGACTTGTCCAGAGGGCTATCTTTTTTTCTTTCTCTTCTTTTTTCTCCTCCAGACTTAAATCGGATAAATCGAAATCCCCACGCTCGAAGTATTTCCCATCAGACACCTGGGCTATCTTTTTTAAAAGGTCTTTGTCCGGATTGGGATTCTGATCCTCCAGGCTGAACTCCTCCACGGTGAACTCCCCTTTTTTTGTCCCCAAATCCCTGTTATCCAGTTTCACCTCTCCTCTAAATGAATATTTACCAGGAGGCAATGATGTAACCGAACCGGTGTAGTTTAGGTTTTTATCTAAAGTTAAATCCAGATCAATTGTGTCTTGATCAGTTTTTTGATCAGTTGGGATGATTTTTAAACTCGCATCAGCCAAAGTTATCTTCTGGTAATTTTCATCGAAAACTTTCGCTTCGAAAAAGATGGGTTCACCTGATTTGTAGACTATTTTATCAGATTTGATCTGAATCCTGTCAACGTCCTCCTGGGTAGTAAGCCAGCGAATTGAGTTTTTAAAGAGGTTTTTAAAATAAGTGTTATCCCTGCCAATACCCCACATCAGAAAATCCCATCTCCAGAAGGGAAAACAGGTAGCTGCCATAATTTTTCCCTTGTCTTTTTCAACCACGATTGCCGGCACAGCTTCACCTTCAAAAGGAGAATAGCTTGCCAGGACCTTTGCTTTTTCAGAGGAGTTTTTTATATGAACTATTCCCAGAAAAGGCGGCTGGTTAGCCCAAGCCTTTGAGTTTTCAAAAGGATCTTTCTCCAGAGAGGTTACCGGATGAAATCTGCCCTCCGGGGTGAGATTCAAAACAATGTCTCCAGGTAAAAAAGAGATTTCGGTGAAATCGAAAGGAAGGACACCTGTGAATTCCTTGAAAGCCCTTCCCCGAAAAAATTGTTCTCCCAGAAGAAATAAAGCTGGTTTTTTCTTGTTTAAAAATTCCAGAATCCTTGTTCTGTGTTTTATGAATATGGATGAAGGAACGTCAACCAGGATTAAAAGGTCGAAATTCAAAAGCTCATCTTCCGGGAATTCCCCTTTTATCGGAACCTGATTTTTACCGTAAACCAGAGATTTCATCTCGAAATCCTCATCCGATTCTAAAAATCTTTTCAGGAAAGCGTATTCCCAGTCCAGCCTGGAAGCGATGAGAAGGATTTTCAGCTTTGATTTCAGTACCTTTAAAGAAACTGTCCTTTTGTTGTTTTTGTTGTTGGTTTCACCTTCCTGCAAAGGGAGGATAACATCGTACTGGTTTTGTCCCTCTTTTTGAGGGGTTATCTCAAATGTGAATTTTTGCATTAAACCAGAGGATGGTATCTGTATATTTTTTTGATCCAATATCTTTTCCCCTTGCTTCAAAAACAAAGGAAGCTTTTTCCCTTCATATCCCTGACCGACAACATAAACCTCAAGCTCTGTTTTTTCACCGGTATAAGCAACCTCCTGGTATCTGACCTGGTCTATGGAGAGGTCGAAGCTGGGAGCAGGTTCACCTATTCCGTAAGCATACACTGGAAGGTTAAGGCCTTTTGCTACCTCAACCGGATCCTTGCCGTAATTGTTTGCCCCGTCGGATAAAAGGAGGATGGCTTTTAAATTAAAGTCCGAAAGCTTTTCTTTAACTTTATCCAAAGCATTGCCCAGGGAGGTGACCTCCCCGGAGAAATCCAACTTCTGAGCTTTTAAATCAAAAGGGGTTAAAGTATCCGAGAAAGTATAAGCTTCAAGCTCAGCTTCTTTTCGAAGGTCTTTTATTTTTTCGGAATCAACTATCTCCTTTAAGATCTCCTTTCGGGTGGTGTCGCCGCTTTTTAAGTTCATGCTTTCGGAGATATCCAGAAGAAGCGCTACAAAAGGTTTTTTAAGCTCGACTTTGAAAAAAGCGAAGACTGCCTGAGACAGAGTCAAAAATAAGGCTAAAAAAGCTATCCACCTTAAGGTCAAAAGAAAAATCCTGTGGGGATTTTTTAATGGGGGGAAGGTTTTCCTGTAGTGGAGAAAGGAGAAAAGAAAAGAGATTATTAAAATTATTACAACGATCCAGAGATTTTCAGTTAAAAAAAGCATTTAAACAACAAAAAACCACTGTTTGAAAACAGTGGTCCTCCAATAAATCTTTTTCTTAAAACTCATTTGTCCCTTTTGATCGAGAACTCGGCTAAAAGAGACATGGACTTTTTATACTCTGAATCCTCTATCTTCAGGATATTCCTTAAAGCTTTTTCCCCGAACTCCGAAGCTTTGGATTGGGCGTATTTCAATCCTCCCTCCTTATCAACGAACTCCAGGACTTTCAAGAAGCCATCATGGTCTACGTTTTTCTCCAGGATTTGAAGAATGCTTTCTTTAGTATTCCTTTTTGTCTTTTTTAAAGCATAGATTAAAGGCAAAGTTATCTTCCCCTCCCTGAGGTCGTTTCCTTTTTCCTTGCCGGTTTTTATCTTGGTGCCCACATAATCCAGAAGGTCATCTGCTATCTGGAATGAGATCCCGAAGTTTTCACCATAATCTTTTAGATTTTTTCGATGGTTACCTTTGGTTTGGGAGAGTATCACCCCGGCTTCACAGGAGACCGAGAAAAGGGAGGCGGTTTTCTCCTTGATTATTTCCAGATACGATTTTTCGTCCAGTTCAAAATTGGAGCGCTCCTGCACCTCCAGAAGCTCCCCCAGGCTGACCCTTTCAGTAGCTCTAGAGATGGCTGAGAGCAAGGGCTGGGATTGGGTCTCCATCATTATCTTGAAAGCCTTGGCAAAAAGATAATCCCCCATCAAAACCGCCACCAGGTTGTTCCATTTAGTGCTGACCGTGGGCTTTCCCCGCCTGGTATCGGACTGGTCGATCACGTCGTCATGAAGCAGGGTGGCGTTGTGAATAAGCTCAATCGATAGGGCAGTTTTGGTGAAGTTCTCCCCGTTTTTCCCGAAGGCACCTCCCGTAAGGTAAACCATGGCTGGCCTGAGCCTTTTCCCCTTTGCGCTCAAAAGGTGGCTGGCTATCTGGTAAATAAGAGGTGAATCCGAGGATATGTAGTCCTTCAGTTTTTGGTCAAAATCCGAAAGATCGTCTTTTATCGGAGCTAAAATTCTCTCTAAGTCCATAATAAAAAATCAAAAGTCCACCTTAGATTTCATACGCAAATATAAGCCCTTAGGTTTAGAAGTCAAATGAAAATTAACAAAATAATAGAGCTTCGGGGATATGCTAAAAAAGAATGCAAAAACTTGTTTTTGCAAAGCAATCCATATGGATTGCACTCCATAGAAGTAAAAATGTAGGGGAGTCCCTTGTGGACTCCCGTGGGAGGGGAACCCACAGAGACGGGATTTCGCAAAGCTAAGTAGCCCCTCTCCTACGAGAGGTAGAAAAAAAGCAGGTCGAAATTCCAACTTCGACAAAACAGATGTCGATTATGGAAAATCGACCTACGAACTCCAGAGACAAACGGAGTGTCAATCCTCCCTCAAAGGCTGGTTCGCAGTGATGTTCTTGTAGTGAGCTTCTTTTCTTCTTTTTAATTGACAAACCCAATTATTTTGGTTATCTTATTATTCGATAATCACTTGGAAATAGACCCCACAAGGATCTGTAAATATGATTGAGTCAGAATTCATAGAAAAAGCTAAAAAAACCATAGACAAATACTCTATGTTAGACCGGGGTGACAGGGTTGTGGTTGCTGTTTCAGGGGGTCCTGACTCTGTGGCTCTTTTATATCTTCTAAAAGAGATCGAAAAAGAGTACGAGCTTAAGCTTTTTGTAGCTCATCTGAATCATAAATTGAGAGGCAAAGAATCTGATAAAGACCAGGAATTCGTTTCAAGATTAGCTAATAAGTTAGGATTGAAGTTTTATCATAAGTCCCTGGATGTAAGAGTTTCGGCAAAGAGAATGAAGCTCTCTTTGGAGGAGGGGGCAAGGATTGCACGATACGACTATCTCAATCAGATAGCAGACAGAGTAGAAGCTCAAAAGATTGCCCTGGGTCATAATGGAGATGATCAGGCGGAAACGGTTCTGATGAGACTTATCAGAGGTTCTGGTTCTCTGGGTTTATCCGGTATCCCTCCGAAAAAGGGTAGGTTGATCCGTCCTTTAATCGAGATAAAAAGAAGTCAGATCGAGAATTTCTTAAAGAACAGAAAAATAAATTCTCGAACAGATTCATCCAATTTAAAAGCTTTTTTTCTGAGAAATAAACTCAGGCTTAAGCTTCTGCCTCTGATCCAGAAAGAGTATAATCCCAAGATAAAAGAGGTCCTGAGCCGGACAGCTATTTTACTTTCGGATGAGGAGAGGTATCTTAGAAAAAAGGCTCTGGATATTTATAAGGAATGTCTTTTAGAGGAAAGCCACTCAGAAATTGTCCTTGATTTAAAAAGATTTTTTAATTATGATATAAGTTTAAAGAGAATCGTTATAAGAATCTGCGTAGAGATGCTTTTGGGGAGTTTGAAAAAAATCGGATATAAGCCCACGGAAAGGCTTTTGGATTTAGTCGAAAGGAAAAAAACGGGCAAAAAGATCGACTTTGGAAAAGAGCTTTTAGCATACCTTTCGGATGAGTGCCTCTGTTTTTATAAAAAGGAAAAAAGAAAAACAAAAAGCTACGTTTTCAATCCACCTGAGGAGAAAAAGTTGAATTCGTTGGATTTAAAAGTCAAATCCCGGATTTTAAAAAGTTTCTCATTGGGGAATATCGAAAAAAACCAAAATTTATATCAAGCTTTTCTGGACTATGATAAGCTCAAATTACCTTTGAATTTCAGGAGTAGAAAAGAGGGGGATAAGTTTAAACCCTTGGGAATGAAGGGGGAAAAGAACCTGGCTGATTTTCTGATTGATAGAAAGGTACCGCCCTACAAAAGAGACCGAATTCTACTTTTGATCTCGGGTAAAAAAATCGCCTGGGTGGTGGGATACAGGATATCCGAGGGTTTTAAAATAACCCCAAAAACCAAAAGGGTTTTAAAAATAAAGATAGAAAAAGATGGAGAAAACAAAGCTTAAAAAGATAATTCCCAAATGGAAGATAAAAGTTAAGGTGAGACAGCTGGGGAAGAGGATAACCAAGGATTATAAGGATAAAAACCCGATTTTAGTTGGAATACTGAAAGGAAGTTTCGTTTTTCTCTCAGATCTTATAAGGGAGATAAAAATTCCTCATGAGGTCGATTTCATCTCGGTGGTATCCTACGGCTCGGAGAAGAAAGCATCCGGGGTGGTAAGGCTTTTAAAGGATTTAAGCTCCAATATAGAAGAGCGGGACGTGATAATCGTCGAGGACATAGTGGATACCGGGTTAACTTTAAATTACATCCGGGAAAACCTCCTGACCAGAAAGCCAAAGAGCCTGGAGATCGTTACCCTTCTGGATAAAAGGGAAAAGCGGAAAGTAAAAATACCGATTAAGCATATAGGATTTCAGGTGCCGGATAGTTTCGTCGTGGGTTATGGATTAGATTTTGGTGAAAATTATCGAAACTTACCGTATATAGCTAAGATGGACGAAAGAAAATAAAAAAATTTGAAAGTCTGGTGAGATTATATGAGCGAACCCAAAGAGAAAAACACAAAGAGGATGCCTCCTCAAAGAAAAGGAGGGGACAAAAGAGGAAGATACCCCCAGGGTCCTCCTCCTGAAGGAAAGGACCAGTTCCCCTGGAAAAAGGCAACCAGGACTTTACTTTTCTGGGTACTTCTGATTTTGATCTCGGTATCGGTTTTCCAGTACTATTCCAGAAGCAAACAAGATGCTTTAACCATAACCTACACCCGGTTTATTCGGGAGCTGGAAGGGTCCAACATACAGAAGGTGAAATTAATTGAAAAGGATGTAAAAGGCGAGTTCAAAAATTTGGTGACCGAGCAGGATAAAGGAGGTTCCAAAAGCTACAAGAAGTTCAAACTTCATATTCCCTTTGATGATCCGGAGCTTTTAAAAAGGCTTGAGGAAAAGGGGGTGGAGATAGATGCGGAGGCTGCCTCCACCAACTGGTCGGGAATACTACTGACCTCTTTGCCCTGGATTCTGATTTTGGTTTTCTGGTTATTCTTGTTCAGGCAGATGCAGGGAGGGTCCAAGGGACTTTTCTCTTTCGGAAAAAGCAGGGCTAAGCTTCTGACCGGCGACAGGCCCAAGGTTACCTTCACCGACGTGGCTGGCGCGGACGAGGCTAAAGAAGAGTTGACCGAGATAATAGAGTTTTTAAAAGATCCCAGCAAATTCCAGAAGCTGGGGGG
>LJUW01000082.1 GCA_001304315.1 candidate division Zixibacteria bacterium SM23_73_2
AGAACAAATCGGATGCGACAGCAGAAGCCATCTACATAAGAGTTGTAGATACCCTTGATCAGAACCTTGATTGGGGTACTCTTGCCATGGGAGCTTCCAGTCATCCCGATGAGTGTGATTATGAATTTGATCCTTACTCAGGTGTGATAACCTGGTTCTGTGATAGCATCATGCTTCCACCCAATCAAAACCCTCCTGAAGGAGAAGGATATTTTATCTTCTCTATATCTCCAAAACCTGATTTACCACAAGGAACAGAAATCATCAATACAGCTTGGATAAGATTTGATTATAATGAATGGTTGCAAGCACCTGAAGAAGGAGCAGTGATCAGGACTATCTTGAGATACATATGTGGTGATGTAAACGATGATGGAGCGATAAATCTGGCTGATCCGATATGTTTGGCTAATTATTATTTCGGTAAACCCTGTTCAATTAATCCCCAAGCTTCAGATGTAAACTGCGATACTCTCTACAACTTGGGGGATGCGATAATAATAGCCAATTACTACTTTGGAAAGCCGGGATTTTCTTTGGACTGCTGTCCGTGATTCGAAGCTTATAAGAAAAACTTCACAAAACCACAGTCTTTTTCTTAGGGCTGGGTTTTTGTTTTTTCAACCAATCGCTTGCATTCAACCGATAAGATTATGAAAGTGATCTAAGTGAATTATCTACTTTTTCAGGAAAACTCTAAAATCGTTAAGTGACTTGTAGACAGACGAAACTTATGTTAGTTTATTTAATAGCAACACATTGGCACACTTTGTTATCTGTAGAATAAAGCAAAAAGTTGCGAATCTCGTCCGCCAGGGGGAGTTTTTTCTTTCCCTATTAAAATTGTTTTTATACTTATTTACTATTGATCTCCAGTATTCTTATCATTTATTTGTAAGTCTCTTGATAATAAAAGATATCATTATAAATTTAGATAATTTTTTATTTAATTCCCTTGACTTTTTTCATTTTTTTATTATAATAAAACTGAGGTTTAAGACCTCTATATGGTAAAGGTGGTCAGCTCTGAACTTGAAATATCATCTATGAGGGAAGAGACTGGCTGTTTTATTAATGAGAATTTTGTATTGATCATGGTGAGGAGGTTTGTATGAGTTCAAAAAAGCACCTCTTGATAATAGCTACTGAAATAGTAGCAGTTACTATTTTCATTTTCATAGCAGCGGGCTCACTATCGCAGGTAACGGCAGGGGAGAGGGCTGTTTCCGATACCTTCACCCATGCTGTTATTGCTGAATTTGCAACTCGAGATGGCTGACCTTACTGCAGAAATGCAGGTCCTGCATTAACCAATATTTTTGCCAGCGGAGATTATCCTTTTTTCTATATAGCATTAAACTATCAGGATAATGTTCATTCTGCTAATAGAGTGATAAATGAATATAACTTATATGCTGTTCCTGCTGTTTTCTTCGATGGAGGTTATCAAGTCGACGTTGGAGCTGGAAGCATTCCTGGTGCAGAAGCAGAATACCGGCCACTTATTGAGGTTTGTGGAAGCAGACCAGTGCCCGATCTGGATCTAGGTATATCCTTTACCTGGCTGGGAGATGCGAGCATGAACATCCAGGTTGAAATTCAGAATAACGACACGAGTATGTACGAAGGCTATCTCAGAGTATATGTTTGCGAGATTAGATCTTCTTTGGGATGGGGTACCTATTTCAATTTTCCTTTCTTGGATTATGCATGGGATGAGAGCGTTTATGTAGAAGCTGGAGGGATGTGGCAGGATTCCACAATCTGGGATGGCAACGATCATAACGATGGACATGGTCATGATTTTGGAAACTTAACTCTTGAAAACACCACCATCATAGCAGCGGTTTTCAATCCGGAATGGCATCAGGGGTATGCTTATACACCCCCTCAGAACCCTTTTGATGCCTATTATGTTGATGCAGCAGCAGCTGTGTGGATTAATTCCCCACCCTATACGCCGAACGATCCCACCCCAGAGGATGGAGCGGTAAACGTGAATATCGATGCTAATCTGGAGTGGTCAAGTGGAGACATAAACCTTGGTGATACGATTAGATATGATGTTTACTTCGGCACCAGTGATACTCCTCCGCTGGCTGTCAGCGGTCAATTTGATTCGACCTATGATCCAGGAACCCTTGAATTGGGCATAACTTACTATTGGCAGATAGTTGCCTGGGATATCCACGATACTTCCTCAACCGGTCCAGTGTGGAGTTTCACCACCCCGCTTTGCGGTGATGTCAACGGTAGTGGAACACTCGATCTTTCCGATCCCATATGTCTATCAATGAATTACTTAGGAAGATATTGCCAATTTGTAACTCAAACAACTGATGTTAATTGTGATGGCACCTATGACCTTGCTGACGCATTATTAATAGCTAAATCTTATCTGGGAATACCGGGATTTGTTTTAGACTGTTGTGATTGATACTCTAAAACAAAGAACAATCCATAATTTATAAAACCTGGATTGAAGTTAAAGCGAATTCAATTAGGGAAAGAATGGACACAATAGATCTGAACCACAAGCTGGAAACCATTTTTAGATTTAAAAGTTATAAGAATGTTCCCTATTCAACTTGGATCTTTTAGGAGGAACAATGAGCACTTCAAGAAAAAAAATAATGATTTTGTCGGTTATCTTTTCAGCTTTAATGATAAGTTTCAGCTATTCTTTAGTAGAGGTATGCGAGGCTCAAGTCTCTTTCACATTCACCTCGTCTGATACTGAAGGGATAGCCATCATCGGGGATACAATTGAGTTTCACTCAACTCTTACCAACACCGGCAGTACGGGTGATACCTATGACATCGAGAAGATTGAAAAACCTCCCACTCCTCTTGACTGGGTTGTTGAGTTATGTACTGGTACATTCTGTTTTGACGAGAGCGTGAACTATGTGGCAGTCTATTTGGATCCGAGTGATTCCGAGCATGTCGGACTGAGAATAAACACTTTATCCGATGGCCCGGGAAAGATCACTATCCGGGTAACCTCCCAGGCAAATCCCAGCTTGATAGATTCGATAACCTTCATTCTATCTCGACCAGACTGTGGAGACATGAATGGAAGTGGAAGCATAAACCTATCCGATGTCATCCAGCTGGCAAAATTTTACTTCGGAGTAGGAGATCCACCTGGATCTAACTGGGCTTCTGACGTTAACTGCGATGCTTCCATAAATCTTACCGACGTAATATTAATAGCCAATTTCTACTTTGGTAAACTGACTACTTTGAATTGCTGCCCTTGATCTTTTAAGCCCAAAAGATCTTGGTGAAATCCCATTACCGATTAAATCTGGGTTCTTTTGCCATGATTTCATTGACCGTCGGAATAGTATTCAAAATTACCTTGTTGATTGCCATGATCTCAACTTCAGTTATCAAAATCAATGCCAATCAACCAATCAGGATGCTGTTAAGCGAAAGTCTCTGCCCAAAGTGTGAGCTGAACATGTCAGGTACAGGTTAATATCTTATAAGTTCAATTAAATCAGAATGTTCATTGTAAAGCTGAACTGATGATACTTGTTTTTCTATACAACAGATTATAATCAGGAAATATTGCATAGTTCCGTGATTTGCAAACTTAGGAAGTTCAAATTACGTTATGAGATTAAAGAGCTTAGGATATGAGAGATAATAAGTGGATTTACGCTGGATTTTTTTTGGTCTTATTTTTATTTACCTGTAGTACCAGAAATCCTGGAAAGGATGAGGTGTTCGGGGCAATTTATGTTAAATCCAATATCCTGGGAGCTGAGATTTTTCTGGACAGCGATCCTACCGGCAAAGTAACCCCAGATACACTATTGGATGTTCCAACTGGAAGCCATCAGGTGAGCATTAAGAAATTCGGGTATTCTTCCAATCCCAAAGATACTACCATCTGGTTGGAAGCCTGGACCCTCGATTCTGCAGCTTTTATCCTGGAGAAATTATACTATGGTTTCTTAAAAGTTTTTTCAAATCCCGCTGGAGCTATGATTGTGATTGATAATGATTCCATAGGAGAGCGTACCCCAGCGATTTTAGAAAGCGTACCTACCGGAAAGCACATTGTCTCGGTCTACAAAGATTCATACTCCACCGACCTGCCGGGTAAGGTGGTGGTGGATTTAGTCCAGAATGAAACAGCCGAAGCAACGTTTAATTTAACATCAGGTACCCCGGGAACTTCCGTTGGTGATATTCCTCCCAACTTCAATCTGCAGGATGATTACAACAATTGGGAAAACCTTTATAACCATAGAGGATATGTGGTGATTTTGAATTTCTGGGAGGACGGCTGAGGACCCTGTATGTTAGAGCTCCCGGGTCTGGAGCAAATCTATCAGGAATACAAATCAGATACTTTGAAAATATTCGCCATTAATCGCTACGATGAACTTTCAACTATTCAATTTATAAGGAATAAGCTTAAACTGACTTTCGACTTGCTCAGGGGCAAAGGGACATCGGTTTCGACTGATTATCACCTATTGGGAACTCCCTATACCTTTATAGTGGATCAGACCGGAAAGGTCTATTATTACAAGATGGGATATGGCGGTGCAAGCGATCTGGATAAATTCCGACAGAAGTTAAATGAGCTTTATTAGAAAGAGGGATTTATGACAAAGATAACTCTTCGAACTCCTTTAGCTATTTTAGCAGGTTTGATGGTTTTGTTATCAGCACGGACTTCAATCTCTGGTGATCATAAAGCTCCCAATTTCGTCCTTGAGGATTTGAATGGGAAAAAATTTGAGCTGGAAAAGAATTTGGACGAAACACCTATTTTTATAAGTTTCTGGGCAACCTGGTGCAAACCCTGTATAAAGGAACTGGACCAGATGAAAAAAGTACAAAAGGAGCTGGAAGATAAGAAATTTCAAATCATAGCTATTGATGAAGATGGTCCCAGAACCTTATCCAAGGTGAAATCCTTCGTAAAAAGCAGAGGCTGGAAATTTCCAGTACTTCTGGACAAAAACAAAAAGGTCTATCGTAAATATCAGGTGGTGGGACTGCCCTATTCCTTAATCCTGGATAAAAACGGAACAATCATATTCTCCCATTCCACCTACAGACCCGGAGACGAAAAAATCGTCAAGAAAAAAATCCTTGAGCTCATCTCCGAACAAGAGAAATCCTCCGAAAAGAAAGAGAAAGAAAAAAAGTGAGATTTCCCCTGATTCCTTTAGCATCTCTTTTAATTTTCCACCTGGTCACGGAAAGTTTGTTAGCAAGTGATTTAACCATCTCGGGATTCAATCAATTAGAATATTCTCAAATAGAAAAAACCAGAAAAGAGCTTTTTGAGAACTGGTTGGATGTTAAAGCATTTTATAACGATTTTAACTTGGGCCTCAGATATGAAAATCACCATCCCTCTCTCGAAGACTCGATATGGGATGGTATAGGTTTTAGATATTTTGAATTCTCAAAAGAGTATCTGACCTTGACTTTAGGGAATTACTATGAGATGTTTGGCCGAGGGATTGTCTTGCGCTCCTATGAGAACAGGGATATAAGGAACGACAATAATATCGAAGGAGCGAAATTGTCCTTGGATTGGGAAAGGGCCAATCTGAAACTACTTTCTGGACAGATGTTGGGGAAATATGGAACCAGAGGAAATCCTTTGAGGGGGATGGATTTCAGCCTTTCCCCAATTAATTGGGCTTCTTTAGGTGGGAGCTATGTTCAAACTGAGATAGAGGATTGGGGGAAGGTCAAACTCTATTCCGGCAATTTAAGCCTATATTTTTCTTTTATAGATTTTTATGCTGAATTGGGGAAAAAGGAAAATCCAAGCGGGCTGGATGACGGAGAAGCTGTTTACCTCGCCTCAAATCTCTACGGAGAAAGATTCGGTTTAACCTTGGAATATAAGGATTATGAGAGATTCAGCTTTGTGGACAGAGATATCACTTACAATAATCCTCCCGAGTTAACTCGTGCACACCAGTATACACTTTTAAACAGGCAAGCCTGGGAATTAAATCCATATGATGAGAAGGGATGGGAGGTGCAGGGGAATTATTCACCAAAAGACTATCTGAAACTGCTGGTTGATTTCAGCGAGACCCATGATCAAAAAGGAAGAATATTTTCCTCAGAAGCTCTTTTCACCGAAGCTTATGCAGAGATAAGATACGATTACCAGGAACTGGCAACTGTTAAATTTGTTGGCGATCGGATGGAAAATAAGAAAAGCTTTGGAAAACCAGAGATAACAGGAGCGGTTATGGACGTCACCTATTATCTGGATGATAAAAACAGCATCTCCGGAGTAATAGAGCATCTGCACACCTCAAAATTCCAAAAGGATCTAAAGTATTATGAACAGCTCTATACCTTGACCTTTTCCCGCTCCCCTGTGTATTCTGTTACCATAGGTGCTGAGAGAACCACCCAGGATCTGGAAAAGAAAAGATGGGCTTACTTATCCTTTGACCTGACGATTCTGGAACGACACAACATCTCTTTAACCTACGGGACCAGAAGAGCCGGTAAGGTCTGTGCCAGTGGAATGTGCATAGAAAGACCTCCCCTGGAGGGCTTCGAGTTAAAGGTATTAAGCCAGTTTTAAACAGATATAAGAAGTGGCCTTCCTCTATGATGGGTTGACAAACTTAAAATCAGTGAGAATATGCCTGCGGTTTGCGACCGCATAGGGCAATTGCTTTCTTTGGGGGATTCTCATGGAATAAAAGTTATATCAGAGCTTTACAGAAGTCGTATACCTTAGGAGATTTGATATGATTAAATTAAGGAAATTTATTTTAGTCTTTCTATTTTTTGTATTCGCAGTTCTTATCGTTTATGGTATTCTTCTGGGGGATTTTGGGGAGATCAAAGATAACGGATCGGTTCTATGTCTCTCCTGTATAGGCATAGGTTAAATGAAGAGAACCCTCTTTCAATTAGGAAGTCTTTTAGTTTCAAATCTTTACTTCGCCACTTTTTATACCAGAAATATCTATCAGGGTTGGGCTAAGGGTCTATGCATACCCTTTATGAACTGTTACGGCTGCCCCTTAGCTGTGGTGAGCTGCCCTATCGGGAGCCTGCAGCATTTCACGATCATCAAAGTCGTACCCTTTTTCCTTTTGGGTTTTTTCGGTATCGTGGGCGCTTTTGTTGGAAGAATGGCTTGCGGATGGATATGTCCATTCGGGTTTTTCCAGGAGCTTTTATATAAGGTTAAAACACCGAAGATCTATCCCCCCAAAATATTGAATTATTTGAAATATCCGGTTTTGGTTATTCTAACCATTTTGATCGCCTATTGGTTGGGGGAGCCTTGGTTCTGCAAGCTCTGCCCAGTTGGGACCCTGGAAGCCTCCATCCCCTTAGTAATCTGGAATCCACCAGGCGGAATCTTTGCCCAGGGTGGTACTATCATCAATAAGCTTGAATTTTTGTTTTATATTAAAATGGTTATTCTTTTCGGTTTTGTGGCTTTGAATTTTTTTATCAAAAGGCCCTTTTGCAGGTATGCATGCCCCTTGGGAGCGATATATTCGTTTTTCAACAAGTTCAGTTTTTATCGGCTTGAGGTCGATTCAAAAAACTGCAGCTTGTGTAATTACTGCCTTAAGGACTGCCCCATGGATTTGACAGTTTATGAGGAGCTGAACGATACCGATTGCATCCGCTGTCTAAAATGTACCAAGTGCCCGGAAGTGAACCTAACCAACATTTTTGAAAAAAGCCATTTCAAATAAGAAGTATGGTGCTTTTATTGCCGGAAGGATTAACCATCATAACATATTGAATTTAAGTATTTGATCAATTAAACAACACAGGTGTAAAAAATTTAAACTGCGACAAAGATATGAAAGAGAAAAAGTTTTTTCTCAGATATGCACTTACCACAGCAGTTTTAATCCTGACATTATTTTACTCATTCAATCTATTCTCTCAGACAAAAAGGATAGTTGATTTTAACCTAAAGAAAAAGGAGAGGGGAGAAGTTCATCAAACAGAAATGGATTTTCAGATGAGAATCCCAACTCTATTCAATAGGGATACAAGGATGTTATCACCCACTGAAGATGATCTTAATCAATCAATTTTTAATAGCAGGGATTTTAAAATTTCAAATGGTGACATATGGCTGAATCCCTTAGGTCCTCAGGGAGGGGAGGTGACCGGTATGGCGATGCATCCTGATAACAGCCAGATAATCTATGCTTCTTTTTATCGAGGTGGAGCTGATGCCCCTATTTTCAAAACTACCAATGGAGGGGTGAACTGGGAGGAGATAGGTACTATTGACCACTACTGGGTTGCCTGTTTGGCAATCGATCCCAATAATCAGGATACACTTTATGCCGGCTCTTTTGGTTATCTTTTTAAGAGTACAGATGGGGGGGTGAGTTGGAGTTCATCGCAGATATTGGGCCAGTATGTCTCGATTTACAAACTGATGGTTAACGGAAAAAATAGCAATATAATCTATGGAGGGGGAGAGTACTACGCAACCGGGAGTTGGAAACAGGTCTTTTTCACCACGACCGATGGAGGAGCACACTGGAGTGAACACAGATTCCCAACCTCTGATCCTGGATTTTTCTATTTTGACGATATGGCAATGGACACGAGCTACCAGAATTGTTTTGTTAGCTATTCCAACTATGATTATAACACCTACATCTGGGTTCCCCATCTGTACAAGAGTACCGATGGAGGTACTACCTGGCCACATACCAACTTAGCTTCCAGCATCTCATATTGCCAAAAGATCTATTCTGTTACCTTCGATCCCACCAACTCCAATCAGGTTTATTTGGCTACCTCTACGGGCTTATTCAAAAGCACCAATGGGGGGGCTAACTGGAAGCGGACTGATAATCCCTTGACCCACTTGATTTATGAGGTGGCGGTCGACTCCAGTGATGTCAATCTTATCTGGTGCGGAGGCCGGACCGAGATCTGCCGAAGTACTGATGGCGGAGGGAGCTGGAGCTATCTGGGTGCTGGGGAAGGTCTTTACGGGGAGTATTATTCTCACTTTTTACTTTCTCATTCCTCCCCATCTTTTATTTATGCGGGGAATTACTCAGGAATTTTCAAATCATCCGATCTGGGGGATAGTTGGAATTCGACCAACAATGGAATATATTCAACTCGAGTAAGCCGAATAGCTATCGATCCTAACACTTTGTATGTCTGGTTGGATGGAGATGCCTGTTACAGGTCTACCAATGGTGGAGTAAACTTCAATCGGCGAGGACATCCTCCCGAATGTTCCTCCGTGAATGATCTGGTGGTTAATCCAGAAAATCCTTCAGTTCTTTTTGCTGCAGGAGGGTGAGGGGGAATCGCTTATAAAAGCACGGACGGAGGTTCCGTCTGGAATAAAACGATAAACCAATTCAACAACAGGGCAACAATTTACTCTTTTGCTATTAATCCATCCGATACCAATCGTGTCTATGCGGGAGGAATTTATAGTGACCAAAGCAGCTCCAAGATGGCGTTATATATGAGCTCCGATGGTGGAAGCAACTGGGACAGCTTGCTTTTTGATTCACTTTTGACTCATACCTACGGTTACATAAGCTGCATTGGGATTGACCCTCAATATCCGAACATAATTTATGCTGGAGGATCTTACAGCAATTTGGGACCAAACCAAACTGCTTTATTCAAAAGCACAAATGGAGGTATAACCTGGTCTGACTTCAGCTTTGGTCTTTATGACTATCCTAATCTTTACCTGAATGATTTTGGGACTGATCCGAAAAAATCCAGTATCCTATATGCTGGAGCCAACCAGGGAATCCTCAAAAGCACAGATGGAGGGTTAAGCTGGGAGATAAAAACCGCCATTTCCAATGTTTATTCAGTTGTTGTGAGCCCAACCTACAGTAGAAGGGTCTTTGCTGGAGCACGCTCTGGGATTTATTATTCCCCGGATGGTGGAGAAAACTGGTTCAACAGCAGCCAGGGATTGAAGTGCCAATATGTGACATCCCTGAAATTTCATCCTACAAGTCCAGA
>LJUW01000016.1 GCA_001304315.1 candidate division Zixibacteria bacterium SM23_73_2
AGGAGTTAAAAAGCCTGTCAGTATGAGCTTTTAACCTGAAGATAGCCGAACCGTTTTTGGTGTGGTAACTTCTTATACCTTCGAATAAGCTCGAACCATAGTGAATCACGTGCGAAAGCACGTGGATCTTTGCATCATCCCAGTTAACCAGCTCCCCGTTCATCCAGATTTTCTCTACTTTTTCAAAAGGCATAATATCTCCTTTTTTCTTAGGTTTTAGGTAATAGGTGATAGGTCATAGGTTTTAATTTCATTTAAATTTAAACTTTTTATATGGATTATTTCCATTTTTCCAAAGCTTTTTCCAAGCCCCTTAGCATCCTTCCGCATTCATTATATCTTTCGATATATTCACTATAAATTTGTTCAGATAAATAATTTTTCTTATAGGCGATGGTTAAATGATGCTGAGTCTCTCTTAGCTCCCCCAATGCTCTATTTATTCCTTCCAAATAGATATTGATGTGTTTGTTGTTCCGACCTTCTGCCAGATTCGCTGGAAAGGAATTGTATGATCTTCTGAGTTGTGAATCCAACTCATATATTTCAAATTTAGGGAAGGTTAAACTCAGATTGTGTATATCCAAATGCAGTTCACAAAGCTTCTGATAAACTTCCAAGCCCTCAAATTTATTAATTCTCTCTTTAACCATCTCTATCTATTACCTAATACCTAATACCTATCACCTACTTCCCGCTTCCAGCTACTGCCAAGGCGATTGATAAGAATTTCGTCTCAAAATTATCCGCTCTCGAGGTTAGGACCACCGGTACCTTTGTGCCTAATACAACAGCTCCGCATCTGGCACCTGCAAGCTCGGTCAGGGTTTTATACAAAACGTTTCCCGCTTCTATATCTGGAGCGAGTAAAATGTCAGCCTTTCCAGCCAAAGGCGATTTTATCTTTTTGATCCGGGCTGCTTCCTCAGATACTGCATTGTCAAGACCAAAAGGACCGTCCACCAGAGCTCCCTTTATCTGACCCCTTTTAGCCATCATGGACAGACAGGCGCAGTCCACCGTTGAGGGAAGCTTTTCTGGATTTATCTTCTCCACCGGGGTGATGCACAAAACCTTTGGATCGAACATTCCTAACCGGTGAGCGAAATCGGCTGCATTCTGAATAATCTGCGCCTTCTCCAAAAGATCAGGAGAAATGTTTATCGCTGCATCGGTGAGCATAAGAATCCTTGAGAAATTAAAAATTTCAAAAACCGCCAGATGGCTTAAGAGTTTTCCGGTTCCAATACCCCTTTGTTTGTCCAGAATTGCTTTCATAAAAGAAGCGGTACCCACCAGACCTTTCATCAAAACATCAGCTTTACCTTTGTTTATCAGATCACAGCAAAACTGAGATGCGCTAAATTCATCTTCTATATTTTCTATATCAAAATAACCTGAATTTATCTCTGCCTTATCTAAAAGCTTTTCTATCTCTTCCTTTCTGCCAGTTAAAATCCCTTCTGCTATCTTTTCTTTTTTTGCCTTTTTTAAAGCTAAAATAACTTCAAAATCTAAGGCATTTGCAACTGCGATTTTTTTCGGACCAAGACTTTTAGCTTTATTCAAAATCTCTTTTAAGTCTTTCATAACTTACCGCTTGACAAATCTATGCACTTGCCTATAATATGAACAGGAGGCATTCATGGGTAAATGTCCATTCTGCAGTTTCGATTTATCCAAAAACAAAAGTTTCTGTCCTTTGTGCGGTTATCCTCAGGTTCTAGCATTGCCTTATCTGCCCGGGATTAAAAGCAAATGGCTTTATGTCTTTTTAGCGATAACAAGCATCACTCTGGGTGCTTTCTCTTTTTTCTTCACCTTTAAATCTTTTGTCTTTCTGTCTTTGCTCTTTGTCGTTTTTTCCTTGGTATTTGCAGGAATATGCCTTGAGGGAATTGCTCACAGGTTAAACGGGACTTTGATCAAATACCTGGCAATTGCCGGGCTCATCCTTGGAATGTCCGGCTATCTTTTCTCCATCTTTTTTAATTCCCAAGTCCCAACCTCAGGCTACTCCATGTAAATTTTTCTTTCTATCTACAGTATACTGTCTACTATTAATACTCTTTTACTTTCTCCTCCTTTTTCAAAACCCTCAATGCCCCCAGAGTTAAAGCCTCCATCTCATCCTCTCCGGGGAATACCAAAACCTCTGCCAAGAACTCCACTCTCCGTTTTATCATCCTGATCAATTTCTTTGAAAAAGCTATTCCTCCGGTCAGTACAATAGCATCCATCTTCCCCCTTAGAGTTGTTGCCATAGCCCCAATTTCCTTGGCTATCTGGTAAACCATGGCTTCATACACCAGCCTGGCTTTCCTATCCCCTTTTTTCATTCTTCTCTCTATTTCCTCAACGTCATCTGTTCCCAGATAAGACAAAAGCCCGCCTTTTTTGGTGATTTTTTCATAAATTTGAGCATAGCTATAATCTTTTGATAAGCACAGCTTGGCTAATCCGGTAACCGGCAAAGACCCCGCTCTCTGAGGAGAAAACGGACCACCGTCATTAGCATTGTTAACGTCTATCATTTTTCCTTTGAGATGGGAGGTTACGGATATGCCTGATCCCAAATGCACCACGATCAGATTGATTTTCTCATACTTTTTTTTCAGCTTTTTTGCCGCCTTCCTTGCCACCATTTTGATGTTCAGAGCGTGGGACAGGCTCTTTCGGGGAAGCTCAGGGAGACCCGATATTCTTGCCACCTCGGGGAACTCGTCGACCGATACCGGGTCAACGATGAAAGCTGGCACTTTCGTTTTTCTGGTAAGCTCAAAAGCTATAAGACAGCCCAAGTTTGAAACATGGTCTGCCTGAACCTTGCCCCCTTTTACATCCGAAAGCATCTTCTGGTTAACCAGGTAGGTTCCACTGGAAAGGGGCTTAAAGGGACCCCCTCTCCCCACCACTGCGGAAAGATCTTTTATTCTTATCTTGTTTTTTCTGAGAAATTCCGAAACCAGGCCCTTTCGGCAATTCAGCTGGTCAATGGTTTTCCTGTAAGCCTTAAGCTTCTTTTGAGAATGTTTTATCGTCTCCACCACCAAAGGATGCTCATTATCGTACAATGCCACCTTGGTAGAAGTACCTCCAGGATTAATACTCAAAATCTTAAAACCCATAGCTTTTTCTGTCTACTGTGTACTGAGTACTGCTTACTGAATACTGTTTCAGCACTCCCTTTGTTTTAACCTCTTAACCTGTGAGATCCTGGCCTCGGCCATTAAATTGGCAGCTTCTGATGTCGGCAGATCCTCTTTTTTAGAGATCTCGATCACCCTCTTCATCAGATCGTAGATACCCTCTGCTTTTTTTTCAGCCCGATCCTGGCTGAAACCCTCCAGCTCGTTGGCTACGTTTATCATTCCCCCGGCTCCTATGACGAAATCAGGAGCATAGAACAGCTTTTTTTTATGCAGAATCTCACCGTGCTTCTCCTTATCCAGTTGATTGTTCGCTGCTCCAGCCACTATTTTGACCTTTAATCTGGGGATGGTCTTGTCATTTAATATCCCCCCTAATGCATTGGGAGAGAAAACATCAGCTTCCAGGTCGTATACCTTCTCAGGTTCAACCACCTGAGCTCCAAATCTGTGTTTGGCGATCTCGGCTTTTTCCGGGATTATATCCGAAACGTAAAGTTTACACTTCTCAGCACTTAACATCTCCGCCAAAAACATACCCACATGACCTAATCCCTGGATTACGATGGATACCCCTTTCAAAGAATATTTACCTAAAATCTCCTGAACGCAGGCTAAAAGACCTGCTTTCAGACCCAGGGCGGTTATGGGTCCGGGATCACCGCTCCCCCCTAATGCTGCGGAAAGACCGCATACGTATTTTGTCTCATATCTCACCATCTCCATATCCTCAACCGTTGTCCCCACATCCTCTGCGGTAATGTATCTCCCGTTCAAGCTCTCAACGAACCTGCCGAAGGCTCTTAAGATCAACTCATTTTTATCCTTCTCCGAATCTCCGATGATAACACCCTGGCCACCGCCCAAATTTATGCCCACAGCAGCTGCTTTATAGGTCATGGATCTGGATAACTTTAAAACGTCTGTTAAAGCTTCATTCTCAGATCCGTAGGGCAGCATTCTCACCCCCCCTATAGCAGGACCCAAAGTAGTGTCGTGGATCGCGATTATCGAACGCAGTCCGGATACCTTCTCAGAATAGAAGACCACCTGCTCGTGATCCGACTTTTCAATGGATTTGAATATATCCATATCCAGAGTTCAAATTAGCCCCATTCTGGCTTTCTTTTCTCCAGAAAAGCGGACATTCCTTCCTTGGCTTCGCCGGAGGCAAAACATTCTCCAAAGGCGTCAACCTCAAAGGAGCTTCCCGTAGCAAAATCGGTTTCAATCCCGCGGCTGATCACCTTTTTCGCCAATCTTACCGCGAGCGGACCTTTGGAGGCAATTCTTTGTGCCATCTTAAGAGTTACATCCAAAAGATTTTCGTGCGGGACCACCTGATTAACTAAGCCAACAGACAATGCGGTGGAAGCGTCAATCATATCTCCGGTAAAGATTAGTTCCTTAGCCTTAGTTGCCCCCACTATTCGGGCTAACCTCTGGGTGCCGGCGAATCCTGGTATAACACCCAGGTTCACCTCAGGCTGTCCAAATTTAGCCCTATCGGAGGCGATCCTTATGTCACAGGCCAAGGCTAACTCACATCCCCCTCCTAAAGCAAAGCCGTTGATCGCAGCTATCACCGGCTTTTCCTGTGACTCTATCAGGGAAAAGACCCTGTGACCCATCTCGGAGAAATCTATAGCCTGCTGTTTGGTCATCTCCTTCATCTCCGAGATATCAGCACCTGCTACAAAGGCTTTGCCCTCGCCGGTAATCACTATAACCCTGATTTTTTCCTCCTTGCTCCACTGGTGAGCTAAATCGTTAAGCTCGTGGATGGTCTCGGTGTTTAAAGCATTTAACTGCTGGGGCCGATTGATTTTTATTATCCCGATGTTATCCTTTATCTCGGTTAAAAGGTTTTTATAGTTCACGCATCCTCCTTTTATTTTAAAATATCCCGGGCTATAACTATCCTTTGAATCTCAGAGGTCCCTTCTCCGATCTCGCAGAGCTTTATGTCTCTAAGATACCTCTCCAGAGGATATTCCCGCAGATACCCGTATCCCCCGAAGATCTGAATAGCCTGATGACAGACCCAGCTCCCTACCTCAGATGCGTAAAGCTTAGCCATAGCCGATTCCTTGATGTAGGGTTTATTCTGATCCTTGAGCCATGCAGCATGATAGATCAAATGCCGGGCTGCCTCTATCTTGGTTGCCATATCTGCTAATTTCCATTGGATGGCCTGAAAATAACCTATCGGTTTTTCGAACTGAATCCTCTCTTTTGCGTACTCTGTTGCTTTTTCATAAGCACCCTGGGCAATTCCCAAAGCCATTGCTCCGATGCTAACCCTTCCCCCATCCAGAGTGATGAGAAACTGTTTGAAACCCTCACCCTCATTTCCCAAAAGATTTTCCCTGGGTACCTTAACGTTCTCAAAAACAAGCTCCGCGGTGTCCGATCCCCTCAATCCCATCTTGTTTTCCTTTTTACCCACGCTCAAACCGGGCATTCCCTTCTCCAGGATGAAATTGCTAATTCCCTTGGAGCCTTTGCCCGGGTCGGTTCTGGCGGTGATAACCAGGGTATCAGCCACACTGGCATTGGTTATGAAACATTTGTTACCATTGATCAGATAAAAATCCCCTTTTAGCTCAGCGGTAGTCTTGGTGGCACCGGCATCCGATCCTGCTCCAGTTTCGGTCAATCCAAAGGCTCCCAGTTTTTCACCTTTGGCTAAGGGAGGGATATACTTTTTTTTCTGCTTTTCGTTTCCGAAAAGATACAAAGGATATACTGCTAAGGAATTGTGTGCCGCAACCGTTATTCCGGTGGAGCCGCAGACCCGGGAGAGCTCCTCCACCGCTATGGCGTAAGTTATCATGTCATCACCGGTTCCTCCATAATCTGGGGGAACAACCATTCCCATGATTCCCATCTGACCAAGCTTTTTGAAGCTATCATGGGGGAACCTCTGTTGTTCATCGATCTCTTTTGCCAAAGGCTGGATGTGTTCCTCCGCAAAATCCCTGATTTTATTTCTGAAGCTTTGGTGTTTTTCTTCAATTATCATTTCCTCTCCTACCTCAAAAGTCCTCTGGAGATGACGATTCTCTGGGCTTCGGAGGTTCCCTCGTAGATCTCGGTAACCCGTGCATCCCGGAAATATCTCTCCACCGCATATTCTTTCATATAGCCGTATCCTCCGTGGATCTGGACCGCCTCGTTGACCACCATATTGGCAACCTCAGAGGCAAAAACCTTAGCCATGGCAGCCTCAATTGAACATCTTTGATTTTTGGTTTTCAGATATGCGGCTCGATATACTAAAAGCCTGGCAGCCTCTATCTGGGTTGCCATGTCCGCTAATTTGAACTGAATCGCCTGAAAATTACAGATCGCCTGTCCGAACTGAACCCTCTGCTTGGAATATTCCAAAGCCTCATCAAAAGCTGCTTGGGCAATTCCAATAGATTGAGCTCCCACGGCAATCCTGCTGGGATCAAGAAGGGTCAAAGCCAACTTGAATCCCTTGTTCTCCTCACTCAAAAGGTTTTCCCTGGGAATCTTGCAGTCCTCAAAGGAAAGCTCCGTGGTATCAGATCCTCTCAATCCCATCTTTTTCTCCCTGGCTCCGACAGAAAATCCCTCTGTTCCTTTTTCAACTATAAGGCAGGAAATCCCCTTTGATTTAGCTTCAGGATTGGTTAGGACGAAGATAATGAAAACATCGGCTATCTCACCGTTTGAAACAAATGATTTAGTTCCGTTTACCAAAAAATGGTCTCCCTTTAATATGGCGGTGGTCTTTAAACTTCCCGCATCAGTTCCCGCAGATGGCTCGGTTAATGAATAGGCACCTATCCATTCTCCCTTGGCTAATCTGGGAAGATATTTCTCCTTTTGCTTCTCTGTTGCGAAATGGAAAATAGCATCACACACCAGGGAGTTATGAACCGAAATCGAGATCTCCAGAGCAGCGCAAGCCTTAGCAAACTCCTCCATCGCCAGAATATAGCTGATAAAATCGAGATTGGAACCACCGTATTTCTCAGGTAAAAGCATACCCATGTATCCAAGATCAGCCAGCTCCTTATAGATCTCTTTTGGAATTTTCTCTTTTTCATCGAACTCCTGGGCCAGGGGTGCCAACTTCTCCTGAGCAAAATCACGGGTGGCTTCCTTTATCATCCTCTGATCCTCGTTGAGTTCAAAATCCATATATCCTCCTACTTGTCAGGATTTGAAATTTGTTTCTATTCTGCACGCCTGAATATCATCGCGGTCACGGTACGGTCGTTACCACCCATGGAGATCATCAAAGCGTATGGTTTATCTGGATTTAATTTAACCTGGCAGTTCCCAGCCTTTTCGGTTAACTGGTGAACGCAGTCCGCTGCCTGTCTCACTCCGGTTCCGCCGGTATAATGACCGAAGCCGATCAACCCTCCTGTTGAATTGGTGGAAATCTCGGAGTTGAAATTGGTTTTTCCATCCTGTACGAATCCTGATGCCTCTCCGTATTTACAGAACCCGGTTGCCTCCAGAGCCAGAATCCCACCTATGGTGAAGCAGTCGTGAAGCTCCAGAACTCCGATATCCTGGGGACCCAAGCCGGACATATTATAAGCTTTTTCAACAGCTTTTTTGGTGGTATCCATTATGGTCAGATCCTCAGGCAATTTGGTCACGTCGGCAACTGCAATTCCGAATCCCACCACCTCGATGGCATCCTTTTTGTCAATCCCTATCTTTTTCAACCCCTCCTCCGAACAGAACAGAAGTGCAGATGCACCATCGGATACCTTGGAACAGTCATAGACGTTGAGATGGTCAACGAAGACTTTGGGATTGGGGGGGGTCATACCCAGAGCGAACAGGTCCTCGGCTGTGTTATGGTATTCCTGAGCCTTGGGATTTCTGCGGGCATTTTCAACAGCCTGTTTGTACCAGCAAGCCATACCCTTTCGCATATGCTCGTATCCAAATTTGTCATAACATGCGCCGGCTCTGTCGGAGAACTGTCCCGGGAAAAAGTAAGCGTGCCCGTTTTTTCTCTGGGAGAGGTAATGCCCTGCCCCGCCCAGGATATCCGCTCCGTAGATCGCCTTGTAGGTGTTCTGCACCTCCACCCCTATGGTCAATACTACATCCGAAAGTTCTGAGGCTATCGATTTTACTGATGTCAGAAGAGCCAGACCACCTGATCCGCAAGCACCCTCAACCCGGGTATGGGGCTTGAATTCCAGGGAAGGGTGAATGGTGGGGATTAAAGCTGCTAAGTTTCCCTGCTTATTAAACCTTGCTGCCATGAAATTCCCTATTACCCCTTCATCAATGTTCTCAGGATCGTTCATCTGGGCAATTACTCCCTTACCAGCTTCCTGGATGTAATACTCAAGACCCGGCCTAGGTTTTTTGGGGTGGAACTCTCTACGACCCGTGCCTAAGGAGATGGTATTGAAACCGCAGGTGGCATAAACTTTTTTCTTTGGCCTTTTCATCTTATTCCTCCTTTATTTTAAATGTAGTTGTTTATTGGTCCATATAGATGATAAAACCCGTTCAGCAAAACCGCATTCACATCCTCAGCTGAATTGGCGACCTTTGAGTCAACCAATTTCTGTCCGATCTCTTTTGAGTTCTTAAGATATGCTAATGCCAGCTTCGCTCCCAGAGTATCTGTTGATTTCAAATTATTGAAAAACCCAGAAAGCTTATCATTCTTTTTGAGATCGATCAAAAGCTTTCGCCAAGGATAAAAACCATCAGGATATTCACCCAATTTCCTGTCCACCTCTCCGGACCACCCATCGGGATCAAACATTTTGTATTCACTTTTGTCCAGATCATATACCCCAGCTGGCCTTCCCTTCTCGTATTTTAGAAACCCATCCTTCTGTGAACCATCAGCCATTTGTCCCCCCAAGACCTTTTTGTCTACCATCTTTTGCAGAAGATCATCCTTGAGGTCCTCACCCTCGATGTAAGAGTCAACCGTCTCGGAGATGCACTGGTAAACATCCACCCCAACATAGTCGATCAACTGGAAAATACCCATGGGACGGACCAGAAGGTCCCGACTGACCTTATCCATTACGTAAATTCCTCCGGCAAGGGTGAAGTCCCCTGCTAATCTCTTTGCCTCGGATATGGCGTAAAGTCCATCCCTAAGGAAATGACCGTTTCCGATAAACCCGGCTATGTCATTGGCTGGGACGATCACTTTGCGCAGCCTTTTTGCCAGCTCATTTGAAAATTCCTTTAACTCAGAAGTGGTCTTGTCACAGGAGATCAGCTCAGCCAACCTCTGCACTACTGGTGGATTATAGAAATGAAATCCGATTATTCTTCCGCCCAGGTTGGCTTCGTCGTTTAAGACGTTAATTGGTATGGAAGATGTATTGGTGAGATAAAGGGTGTCGTCAGGACACAGGCTGTCCAGTTTTTTAAGAAGATCCACCTTCAGGTCCTTGTTCTCCAGAACCGCTTCGAATATTACCTTGGAATTCTTGGCCATGTTCAAATCGGTTCCCATCCTTATAACTGACAGAGCATCACTAACGAACTGGGGGATGATATCGAAATTCTCTACCAGATTTTCTCTGTTCTTGTACATATCCCTTAAAAAAACCGTAGATTTCTCTCCGATTTTGGTAAGCTGAGCTTGCATATAGTTCCACAGTCCGTCCATCGCCTCATCCTTGATGTCGATTAGGTTCAGACGGTAACTGCTCCCCTTGTTCTCAGGACGGTTCTTTGCCTTAGCCATCTCCGCTGCCAGAAGCAAAGAAATCCCCGATCCCATCTTTCCGGCAGCACCGATAATTGTAACGTTGTGTAATCGCTGATCAAAATCCATAAAAACCTCCATTGATTTTTGTTTTATTTCACATTCAAATGAATTTGAACTTTATTACTTTTAACATCCTGAATATATTTTGAGCTTGATATTTTTTTCACATGCTCATTTAAAAAAAATTAGACGTTTGGTAGTACAACCTTTAGATTCACAAATTTAAACCATTTTTTTGCACTATAGATTTACGTAAAAAACCCACTTGATTCTTCACTTTTCAAAACAGTAATATTCAAAATTTTATTATAATAAAAAAATTATTTAAAACAACTAAAAAATGCAGATTTCGAGGAAAAAATTAGAGGTTTTACTCTGTTTGTTCTTCTGTTTCAACCTCAAGCTCTAAAATCGGCTCCTGGGTATCAACTAGATCATCCTCTTTAAAATTTATCTTTTTTACAAAGCCCACAATCGATGCTTTTATCTCGTGCTCCATCTTCATCGCCTCGACAATGGCAAGGCTCTGGTTTTTCCTTACTTTATCCCCCTCTTTTACCAGGATTTTTAGAATCTTGCCGGGCATGGGAGCGCAGATCGACTTTTTACCCTCAACATCAATTCCTTCTCTTTCAAACTTCTTCTCTTTTACGGATTCAGCTTCCTGAATCTCGTATTTCTCACCTTCCACCCAGAGATGGATTTTTTTCTGGTCAAACGCAATGTATACCGGATATGTCTTTCCATCGATTACCAATATAAAGGTATTCGGATCTACACTTTCAGACAAAACCTCAAGTTTTTTGTTTCCAAAATCAAAGACATACCTTCCCTCTTTGAATTCCAAAGAAACCTTGTGAATTTCACCGTCTAAAACGAGCTGGTATTCCATATCAGTTAAAGTTTTACTTTAAGTTCCAATTTCCCAGGGTCCTGTTGATAACCAGGGATCATAAGCTGATTTTTTCTCAAATTTAACTGCTTTCCCACCCTGATTCATAATTCCCAACGCAGCCCCTAAAAGAGCCATTTCTTTAAATTTTTTCTTATCCCTTTTCTCTTTCCAGTCAAAAAGATTTTTTGGTATGAAATCGGTATTGGTGTTTCCGGTGGCAAACTCCGGATGAAGTACAACATCCTTTAGAAAATCTATCTGGGTCTTTATTCCCAGGATAACATAGCCGGATAAAGCCATAGCTGATTTATTTATCGCCTCATTCCTTGTTTCTGCCCAGCAGATAAGCTTGGCTAAGATGGGATCGTAATGCATGGTAACATCCAGACCGGAAAAAAGAGATGAATCCATTCTTATTCCTGGACCGCAGGGCTCTTTCACAAACAATATTTTGCCCAATGAAGGGAGAAAGTCGTTTTCCGGATCTTCAGCGTAGATACGACACTCGATCGCATGTCCCCTCTGTGAAAGATCCTCCTGTTTGAAGGACAGCTTTTCTCCTGAGGCAATCCTTATCTGGGATTTAACCAGATCGATCCCGGTTGTAAGCTCGGTTACGGGATGCTCCACCTGAATCCTGGCATTGACCTCCAGAAAATAAAAGTTTTTATCCTCGTCCAAAAGGAACTCAACTGTGCCAGCATTGGTGTATCCTGTTGTTTTAATAACCTTAACCGCCACCTCACCCATCTTCTTTCTGAGCTCGGGTGTCAAGGCAGTTGAGGGGGTTTCCTCCACTATTTTCTGATGTCTTCTCTGGATCGAACATTCCCTCTCGAAAAGATGAACAACGTTGCCATGTAAGTCAGCTAAGACCTGGAATTCCACGTGCCTAGGTCTTTCTATATACTTCTCCAAATATACCGATTCATCCCCAAAAGCTGATTTAGCCTCCCTCATTCCAGCCTCAACCGATGATTGAAGTTCCTCTTTCGAATTTATCACCCTCATACCCTTTCCACCACCTCCAGCAGATGCCTTTAATAAAACCGGATACCCGATTTTCTCTGCCTGCTTTGCAAAATCATCCAAGTTCTCACCCTTGGCTTTCATACCCGGTATGATTGGAATCTCAGCTTTTATCATTGTTTTTCTCGATTCCACCTTATCCCCTACCAAAGCCAGAGCTTTTGAATTGGGCCCGATAAAGATTATCTTCTCCTGTTCGCATCTTTTAGCGAATTGCGGATTCTCAGCCAAAAATCCATATCCGGGATGAATCGCATCCGCCTTGGTCATCTTGGCGATTTCTATGATTTTATCTATGTTAAGATAGCTTTCCAGAGGAGGAGGCGCCCCTAAAAGATGTGCCTCATCAGCTAACTGCACGTGCATGGCTTTTCGGTCAACCTCAGAATAAACCGCAACAGTAGAGATTTCCATCTCCTTGCAGGCACGGATAATCCTCACAGCTATCTCACCCCGGTTGGCAATAAGTATTTTATTCATTATATCTATCAGTTATATTCCGCACTCTTCTAAAAGTTTCTTTAAATTTTCGCAGTGGTGTCAGGAGTTACCTCCTGACACCAAAAATTCCTTATCGATCTCAAGCAATGTTTTGCCAGAAGAACAATAATAATTTCTGGCACTGGAATAAAGCCAGTTAATAAAATTTTTAACCAATCCTTTCTTTTGAGGATTATTATGGATATATTCAATCTTAGTTCTTAAAGTCTTCTCATTTGTTATCACCAGACAATCAAAACGATCATCCCAAAGTTTAAACTTTTGTCCAGACAAATTTTCTGCATTTTTTCTCAAATAATCCAACATCTCCACTCTTTTTTCAATTTCGCACAGCTTTCTAATTTTGAAACTTGTGTATTTTTTGAAATCGCGCATCACTTCGGAAACCATTGGCTTTTCATAAAAATTGATAATAACATGAATATGGTTTGGCATTAGAACATAGGCAATAATTCTGAAGTTGTACTTTTCCTTTAAAAATTCCAAAGAGAATATTAGGATTTCATAATACTTCTTATTGGTAAAAACGTGTTTTAGGTCAACAACGGAAGTAGTAACATAGAATACTTCACCGTATTTTTCAAATGTATTTCTTTTTCTCAATCCCATAGTAACCATTTAGGCTGTCAGGTGGTAACACCTGACAGCACACACTGAGATATCTAAATATTTATTCTTTCACCCACCCGGGCTTTCTCTTCTCAAAAAATGCACTCATCCCTTCCTGCCCTTCTTCACTTATCCTCAAGTTTGCGATCACCTCAGCAGTATATTTTTTTGCATGGTCAAAATTCATCTGTGGAACCTTAGAAAGCAAATCCTTGCACATAGCCAGAGCATTAGGACCGCTGGATGTAAGCTTTTTCACCATCTCATTGGTCGCTTCATCCAGCTTATCATAAGGTACAACTTGATTTGCTAAACCTAAATCATAGGCTTTTTTACCATCTATCCTTTCGCCGGTCAAAAAAAGCTCCCGGCATACTCTTTCTCCCACCCTTCTTAAAACGTATGGAGAGATACAGGCAGGAACCAAACCCAATTTTACTTCTGATAGACTGAATTTGGCTTTCTCCGAAGCAATAACCAGGTCGCATACGCAAACCAATCCTGCCCCACCTCCAATAGCTGCTCCGTTAACTTTAGCTATGGTTGGTTTTGGCAATGTGTACATGATATAGAAAAGTTCAGCTAAATCCAAAGATTCCCTCATGTTCTCCTCAAAGGAGAAATCAATAATCTTTTTCATCCAGTTCAAATCAGCTCCAGCGCAGAAGGATTTGCCGTTTCCGGTTAAAACCACAACCCTTACTTCTTTTTCATCCTTTATATTTTTGAAGACATCAGTAAGTTCTGAGATCATAACCTCGTTAAAAGCATTATGAACTTCCGGACGATTAAAATTCACCTTAGCAACAAAATCATCAACCGAATATGTAATTGTCTGATAAGCTTTATTATCTGACAAAACTTTCTCCTTTTATTGCATTTTACATCCTGAAAATCCCGTAATGGGTATCAGGCACAGTTGCATTCAAAGACATGGAGATTCCCAATCCTAAAGCTGTTCTTGTTTCAAGAGGATCTATAATTCCGTCATCCCATAGCCTGGCAGAGCTAAAGTATGGATGGGATTCCTCCTCATATTTATTTAAAATAGGTTCCCTGAATTTATCCTGCTCCTGTTTGGTCCAGGTCATCCCCTTCTTTTTCAATATCCTTAATTTAACGTCCAAAAGAACGTTGGAAGCCTGATCACCACCCATTACGCATATCCTGGCATTGGGCCACATCCATAAAAGCCTGGGACCGTATGCTCTTCCACACATACCGTAATTCCCAGCACCGTAGGAACCTCCAACAATGACGGTGAATTTGGGAACGTCAGCATTTGCCACCGCGTGAACCATCTTGGCACCATCTTTGGCAATACCCTGATGCTCGTATTGTTTTCCAACTATAAAACCGGTGATGTTCTGCAAAAATATCAAAGGAATTTTCCTCATGGTGCATAAGGTGATGAAATGAGCTCCCTTTACCGAGCTTTCGGAAAACAGCACACCGTTATTAGCCAAAATCCCAACCGGATATCCCATTATCCTGGCAAACCCGCAAACTAAAGTGGGACCATAAAGCTCCTTGAACTCATGAAATTTGCTTCCGTCAACTATCCGGGCTATCACCTCTCTCATGTCATAAGTTTTTCTGATATCCCTTGGAATAATTCCATATATCTCTTTGGAATCATAGGCTGGTTCCTCAGGTTCAGAGACATCTAACTCGAATTTCTTAGGTGGGTCTAAATTCTCGATTATGTTTCTGGTGATCTCGATTGCATGCTCGTCATTTAAAGCATAATGGTCAGCTACACCCGAGATCCTGCAGTGAACGTCCGCACCTCCCAGATCCTCATCCGTAACCTCCTCACCAGTTGCTGCCTTAACCAGAGGTGGTCCACCTATAAAAATGGTTCCCTGCTTTCTCACGATAACAGCTTCATCGCTCATCGCCGGAACATAGGCACCACCTGCGGTGCAGGAGCCGAGAACGACCGAAATCTGTGAGATTCCCATGGCTGAAAGCCTTGCCTGGTTGAAGAATATCTTTCCGAAATGGTCCTTGTCCGGGAAGGTTCCGGATTGGTAGGGTAAAAATATCCCGCCGGAGTCGACCAAATATACACAGGGTAATCTGTTCTCCATCGCTATCTCTTGAGCTCTCACATGCTTTTTAATGGTGCTCGGAAAATAGGTTCCTCCTTTGACAGTTGCATCATTGGCCACGATCAACACTTCTCTTCCGTGAACAACGCCAACTCCTGTTATTATCCCTGAGCAGGGAGGTTCCTCCGGGTACATTTTGTACCCGGCTAAATGGGAAAGCTCCAAAAAGGGAGTGTTTTTGTCAAACAGAAGTTTCAATCTATCCCTGACCAAGATTTTACCTCTTTCTACATGCCTATCTTTCTGCTTCTGATCGCCCCCCTCTTTCATCTTAGCCAAAACTTCCTTATACTCATCCACCACCCTTTTCATATAATCCTGGTTAGCTTTGAACTCAGATGATTTGGTATCTACTTTTGATTCGATTTGAAACATTTTTAACCTTTGCTATTTTTCATTCATTAAAATGTCTTTTATAATTAACCATTTAACATCATGAAGGGGTCCCCCGCAGGCGGGGGATTTAGCTATGCTCAACAAGCCCTATCCCTACTTTTATTTTTAACCTCTCCCTGACCCTCTCCTTTTAAGGAGAGGGATCAAGGGTGAGGTCTACTACGCCGGCACGCACTTATAACCATAACAGATAATCCCAGCCTCTCCCTCATTGTAAATCTTCCTGAACTCGATTCTCAACTTCTGCCCGATCTCCAGCTTATCCAGGTTGCAGTCAGCAATTTGAGACAAAATCTTCACTCCACCATTAAGCTCGACCACTCCCATCGCATAGGGGGACTGATCTGTGAACTGGCTGGGAGGAACCCTTATAATAGTATAGGTTATAAGCTTTCCTTCCCTTTCCAATTTTACCATCTCGAATTCCCGAGACTTACAGGACGAGCACACCAGCCGGGGAGGGAAAAATACCTTTCCACAGCCCTTGCACTTGGATGCTTCCAGCCTGTATCTCTGCGGAATCTCTCTCCAGTATCTTGGGGACGGCATTATACCACCTCCATTATATGAACCACACTGCTTCCACCGCTTCCACCCATGTTTTGAGTTAAACCAACCTTGGCACCCTTAATTTGACGGTCTCCAGCTTCACCCCGAAGCTGTTTCACAACCTCGCAAACTTGAGCAACGCCCGTTGCTCCAACTGGATGACCTTTGGATTTTAAACCACCTGAGGTGTTAATCGGAATTTTTCCATCCAGAGCGGTTAAGCCATCTTCAGTCGCTTTGCCCCCTTTACCTTTATCAACCAAGCCCAAAGCCTCGATAACGCAGATCTCAGCTATGGTAAAGCAGTCATGAACCTCAGCTAAATCGATATTCTCAGGCTTTTTCCCAGCCATCTTAAAAGCCTTCTCACCAGCAACTTTAGTAGAGCCAATCTCGGTTATATCATCCCTGGAATGAAGAGCAATGGTGTCAGTAGCGTTTCCAGAGCCGATTATCTTAACCAGAGGCTTTTTAGTGATCTTTTTTGCCAAATCCATTGGACAAAGAATTGCTGCTGCTGCACCATCGGTTATGGGAGAGCAGTCCAGAATCCTCAAAGGGTCTGCGATCATGACCGATTTCATCACATTTTCAACAGTTACCTTCTGAGGAAACTGAGCTAAAGGATTCATAGAACCGTTATGGTGATTTTTTACTGCTACCTGGGCTAATTGTTCCCTGGTGGTGCCATATTTGTGCATGTGAGCTCTGGCCATCATGGCGTAGAGTCCCGGGAAAGTGATGCCATGATAAACCTCGTATTCCTGGTCAGCAGCAGTTGAGAGGGCAAAAGTTGCCCCATCCACTGCAACATCGGTCATCTTCTCCACTCCTCCAGCTAAAACGATATCGCTTGTTCCGGAAGCAACCTCGATAAATCCTAATCTTAAAGCTAATCCACCTGAGGCGCAGGCTGATTCGATCCTGGCTGCAGGAATTGGATTGGTTCCTAAATAGTCAGCTAAAAGGGATGATAGGTGCTCCTGCCCCACAAAGAGCCCTGAGGACATACAGCCAACGTACATCGAATCTATATGGTCAACACCTGCATCATCTATGGCTAAAAGTGCTGCTTCGGTGAAAACGTCTCTTAAGGATTTATTCCAGAGCTCCCCCCACTTGTTCATCCCCACTCCGATAATTGCCACTTCTCTCACTTTTATCCTCCTTATTATTCAGCTTTTCTTATCTTTCCTCTATATTTGGCATAGGTCCCGTATTCGATATAGTTTTTATTATTGTTCAAAATCTCTTTGGTTTTAGGTGCTTTATCTTGAACTTCTGTTATTCTTGAAGTGACCTTCCAGACAAAAGCATCTGAGCCTGCACCTGAACCGTAAGATACCATCAGGATTAGATCATCCGGTTTTGCTTCGTCCAGAATAGCGGTAAGCCCCATTGGAGACGAGCCGGAATATGTATTTCCCATCCAAGGACATAAAAGTCCGGTATCCAGCTGTTCCCTTTTGAATCCCAAAAGCTTTCCTACTTTCAAGGGGAATTTGCCATTGGGCTGGTGAAAAACAGCGTATTTGAAATCCTTGGGCTCAAGCTTGACTTTCTTTAAAATCCCTTTGGCAGCACCGATTATATGTTTAAAATATGCTGGCTCACCGGTGAACCTGGAAGCGTGCCGGGGATAGTATTGATATTCCCTTCTCCAGAAATCAGGGGTATCGGTCATAAAAGAGTAAGTCTCAACTGCCTCAGCTAACAGATTATCCTTTCCCATAATAAAGGAAGCAGCTCCAGCAGCAGCAGTATATTCTAACGCATCACCAGGAGCTCCCTGGGATGTATCCGCTCCTACTGCAAGCGCATACTCCATCGAGCCGGACCTCACCAACTCCAGACAAACGAACATCGCCTCAGAACCAGCTTTGCAGGCGAACTCGTAATCCGCGCAGTGAATCTCAGGTGTTGCTCCGATTGCCTCTGCCAAAACGGTTCCAGATGGCTTGACCGCATAGGGATGGGACTCGGAGCCAACATAGACCGCACCGATCTTTTGGGGATCGATACCTGACCTTTTTAAAGCATAATGGGTTGCCTCTACTGACATCGTTATGGTATCCTGATCAGGCGAAGGAACCGATTTTTCCTCCACGAAAAGACCTTTTCGGTAGGAATTCGCATCCGTGCCCCAGACCTTGGCGATCTCCTCCACCTTGATCCTGTTTCTTGGGATATACGCTCCATATCCTATTATACCAACCATTTTGTCACATCCTTTCTCTTTGTTCAAAAATTCACAAAGTTATATATAAAATAATTCTCAAAAGTCAAGTTAATTCAACTTCTCAGTTTTCAAGCTCCAATTTTCAAATTACTTTAATGGATTTATGTCAAGCTAAAGCTTGGAAATCCAGTTGTCAACGTGTCTCTTGAATCTTGCCACTTGCATTCTGTAATCTGCTTTATTTCACACTCTCCGGATAGGTCTTAGCATCCTCTTCCCCTCTCAGAACCCTTAAAGCTCCCAAAGCCAGAGACTTCATCTCATCCTCGCCTGGATAGACCATAATCTTTCCCAGAAATCCAACCCGTTCTTTAAGTTTTTTCTGCACCATCTCAGAGCCAGCCATTCCGCCGGTTAAAACGATGGCATCAAGTTCTCCTTTTAAAGCAACGGCTTTTGAACCTATCTCCTGTGCTATCTGATAAAGCATCGCCTCATAAATGATCTCAGCCTTTTTGTCCCCTTCAGAGATTCTTTTCTCTACTTCCTCGCAGTTATTGGTCCCAAGGTAAGCTACAAGCCCTCCCTGTCCAACCATCTTCTTTTTAATCTGCTCAGAGGTGTATTTCCCCGAAAAGCAGAGCTGAGCAAGATCTAAAGTGGGAAGAGTTCCTGCTCTTTCCGGGGTGAAAGGTCCGGTATCCAGGGCATTATTTGCATCGATTACTCTTCCTTTTCTCATAGCCGAAACAGTTACCCCTCCTCCCAGGTGAGCAACTATCAGATTTACCTCATCATGTTTTTTGCCTAAATCAAAAGCAGCCAATCTGGCTGTTGCTTTAACGTTTAAAGCATGAAAAATGCTTTTCTTGGGAATGTCCGGAAGACCGGTGTATCTTGCGATCTCATCGAATTCATCTACTGAGGGCGGATCAACTATAAATGAAGGAATATGATAATCCCATCCTATTCCAAAAGCCAAAACCGCACCCAGGTTAGCAGGATGCTCACCCCCATAAGCTTTCCTCCCATCCTCGATCATCAACTCGTTAACCCGGTAGGTCCCGGAAACCACAGGCCGGAAAAGCCCGCCCCTTCCAACAACAGCGGAAAGAGATTTTGGATTTATATTATGATTTTCCAACAACTCTTTTATCAACTTCTTTCTGAACTCGTACTGATCCCAGACCCTTTTAAAAGGCTCCAGTTCCAGTTTGCTGTGATGAATAGTGTTTTTAAAAAGCTCCTTTTCATTCTCGAAAACCGAGATTTTGGTTGAGGTTGAACCAGGATTTATAACCAGAATTTTAAATCTTTGTATTTTTCTCATTTCGCTCATACTGTGGATAACCGCTTGTTACAATTATTTTAATCTTGGTCATAAGATTTCCCGAGACCTGAAAGCCTCGTCCATCCTCATATATATTTGATTTCCTATTCCCCCTTAATTTCCTTCCGTGAAAAAATTACTGGAGATTTAAGGATGTCTTTGATCGCCCCAACCTTTCTAATCCTCTCCCTAGCTATGCGGTGAGCAGCTTCGTAGGTGGAGATGTTCTCCCTTTTTGACTTGGCGATCACCTTAGCCATTATATCGTAGATTTTCTCAGCAGATGCTAAAGCTTGCTTTTTTGAAAGAATCTTAAAAGCATCCTCGGTTAAAAACATTTCCCCGCAGTTCACCACTGAGTCGGGAGCGCATAGAATCTCTCTACGTTTAAGCTCATCCGAAAGTGAGATATCCTCCAGTATGTTATAAGCAGGCCCTGCGATTATCTTACATCTCAAATCCGATACGTTCTTTTTGGTGATAACCGGACCCAGGGCACAGGGAGAAAGGATATCGCATTCGGAGGAAAGAATCTCCTCGGGCTTGACTATCCTGGTCTGAGGATATTTGTCCTGAACATTTTTTAATCGGTCATAATTCAAATCGGTCACTATCAGCTTTAGATCCTCTCTCATAAGATAGTCTGCCAGTTTATCTCCCACGCTTCCCACTCCCTGAATGGCAATGGTGAGTCCATCCAGCTCCGATATGCCATAGACCTCCTTAGCGCAGGCTTTCATTCCCCAGTACACCCCGCAGGCGGTGATCTCTGCGCTTTCCGCCCCTCCGGTTGGTGCACCGAAAAGCATGACGTAATCGGTTTCCCTTTTTATGTATCTCATATGATTTGTGTCTGTACCCAAATCAGGATAGGTCACGATCCTCCCTTTTAGACCCTCAATGAACCTCCCCAGGGCACGGAAGTATGCCTCATCAGGGGTATCATCGAAATCATGCCACAGAACTATTTTCCCCCCTCCGGTATCAGAATCCGCAATTGCGGATTGGCAGGTCATTATCTCCGAGAGGACCAGGGAGTCGTCCAGAGCATCTCTCTCCGATTCATATCTCCATAATCTGCACCCCCCTATGGCATTTCCCAAAGTGGTATTGTGAATGGCAATAATTGCTTTTAGATTTGTAGGTTTGTTATAACAAAAAACGATCTGCTCGTGACCGTGCTTTTCCATCTTTTCAAAAATCCCCATAAAAGCTCCTGTCTTTAGATGGATACGAAAATCATTTTGTTATTTCCAGTTTATTCCCCAGTTTTATCCTCAGTTGAGTTAGAATTTCTGGATAGTCATAATAGCAATCCACATCCTTTATCTTAAATTCCTGGTTGTCTCTGGTATGAATCTCCAGGGAGGAACTTTTGAATAATCTCAAAATCCCGGTAACCTTTCTGGCTTTAACCTTTGAGATCTCCTCCCATTTGATCTTGAGGTTTCTTTCACCGCTCCCCCGAATTTTCAAAGCATCATCATCGAGTTGAAGCCGAACGAAAAAAAGCTTGAAGATATATATAAAAAAGGAGATTATAACGGCTATGGTTAGGTTCAGATAGGAATTTTTGGATGCCCCTAAAACCGAGACCAAAAGATAAGCGAAAAGGATTACAAACAGAATCTCAGGTAGAAAACTAACCAAATAGCTGGCGAAATTTAACCGGTAAACTTTTTTCGTGATCATAGAATTTATGCTTCCTTCAACTCGATCAATACTCCGGATGAACTCTCAGGATGCAAAAAGGCAATTCTTTTTCTGGTCGCTCCAATCCTGGGAAACTGATCCACCAACCTGACATTATTCTCTTTAAGTCTCCTCAAAGCAAATTCAATATCATCAACTAAAAAACAGAGGTGATGCAATCCCTGACCCTTTTTCTGAAGGAATCTGGCAACCGGTGAATCCTCGCCCAGAGGTTCGAGAAGCTCTAATTTGATCCCACCAATCTCCATAAAAGCTACCTTCACTTCTTGAGCTTTTACCTCTATCGGCTCGGAGATTTTAAGATTAAGAATGTTAGAATAAAATTTAGAAGCATCCTCAATACATTTAACCGCAATCCCGATATGATCGATTTTTTTTATTTCCATTTTTTGTCCTTTTAAAGTCCTGTATACTGCCTACTGCTTACTGTCTACTGAGTATCCTCTTTCTAAAATTTCAATCTTGTTTCTCGTTCTCCGTAATTCGTTACTCGTACCTTGTGTATTCTTTAACTCATCTGCCTACTGGATACTGTATACTAAATTACAACATTCTCCCGATACTCCCCCCAGACTCTCCTTAAAACATCGCAAATCTCGCCGATCGTGGCATAATTTTCAACACTTTCCAGAACAGGATAGATTAAATTCTCATCAGATTTCGCTTTTTCTTCAAGTTCCTTTAGTGAAGAAAATACTTTTTTGTTATCCCTTTTCTTTCTCAAATCATTAGTTCTTTTAATCTGCTCGGAGGCTACTTTGGGGTCAACTCTGAAAATCTCTTTTATCTTTTCTTTCTCAGTCTCAAATCTATTTACCCCTACTACTATGTTCTCCTTTTTCTCGATTCTTTTCTGATAATCGTAAGCTGATCTCTGAATCTCCTTTTGATAGTATCCCGATTCAACAGCCCACAGAGCACCCCCGTTTTTCTGGATGTGTTCTATGTATTCTTTTGCTTTCTTTTCGATCTCATCTGTTAGATGTTCGATAAAATAGGAACCACCTACCGGATCAACTGTGCTGCCAACACCTGATTCATAAGCTATTATCTGCTGGGTCCGTAAAGCTATCTGGGCTGAAAGCTGTGAAGGTAAAGACAAAGCCTCGTCTCTCGAGTTGGTATGAAGGGATTGAGTTCCTCCCAGAACCGAGGCCAAGGCTTGAAGGGTTACTCTAACAACGTTATTCTCCGGTTCTCTTGCGGTCAGGGTACATCCTGCTGTCTGGGTATGAAATCTGAGTTTGCAGGAGTCCTCATCTTTGGCTTTGAATTCCTCCCTCATTATCTTAGCCCAGAGCCTTCTTGCTGCCCTGAATTTGGCGATCTCCTCGAAGAAATCATTGTGGGAATTTAAAAAAAACGATAGTCTTTTTGCAAAATCGTCGACTTTCATTCCAGCTGAGATTGCTTTTTCAACATAGGCGATACCATTAGCCAAGGTAAAAGCAATCTCCTGAACAGCAGTTGCACCTGCCTCCCTTATGTGGTAACCTGATATTGATATCGTATTAAACTTAGGAAGTTTATCCTTGGCAAACTTGAATATATCGGTTATAATCCTCATCGAAGGCTTGGGCGGAAAAATATATGTTCCCCTTGCAATATATTCCTTTAGAATATCGTTCTGGATAGTTCCTGATACCAAATTAAAGGAGATCTTTTTCTTTCTAGCTAATGCTAAATACATTGCCAAAAGAACAATTGCCGTTGAATTGATGGTCATCGAGGTGGAGACCTTGTCAAGAGGAATACCATCGAAAAGTGTCTCCATATCCTTTAAAGAATCAATAGCCACCCCTGTTTTCCCCACCTCTCCTTTGGACATGGGATGGTCTGAGTCATATCCTATCTGAGTTGGCAGATCAAAAGCAACCGATAAACCGGTCTGCCCCTGAGAAAGAAGATACCTGTATCTTTTGTTCGACTCCTCCGCAGTCCCGAACCCGGCATATTGTCTCATAGTCCAGAACTTTCCCCGGTACATAGTGTCATATATCCCCCGGGTGAAAGGATACTTACCGGGGAAGCCTAAATCCCTCTCGTAATTTTGGTCTTTTATATCCTCAGGAGTGTAAAGTTGTTTTATTGAGATCCCGGAAGAAGCCTCAAAACGCTCCCTATTTCCGTCTTTTTTCATATCAACGACTCTCTACTATGAATAAACATCTTTCAGAATCTTCTCTATTTGACTTTTGAGCAAAGGAATATCCTCTTTTACCGTAGACCACACTGCATCTATATCCACTCCAAAATAATCGTGAATGAGTTTGTTTCTAATTCCGGTTATATCTCTCCACGGAACATCCGGGTATTTGACTTTTAAATTAGAGGATATTCTTCTTGCCGCTTCTCCAATAATTTGTACCTGCCTGATCACTCCATCCTGAAGCAGCGTATTCTTTTTAAAAGTTTTGTAATCGATTCCTTTAAGGTATTCTGTAATTTTCCCAATAGAGTCCAATATGTGTCTTAAATATATCGAATCATCTCTTTTCTTCATAAATTACTTGCAGCTGATTTTTAATTATATCCTTTAAGTAAGGACTGATAGACCCCTCGGTTAGCAAGTCCACTTTTCTGCCCAAAACTTCCGAAAGCTCCCTTTCGATTCTAACAAGGTCAAGTAGACTTTTTCTCTTTGAAAATCGAGCCAGAAGGTCGATGTCACTGTCTTCTTTAACATCGCCCCGGATAAAAGAACCAAAGATTCCTATAAAAATAATATCGTTCTTTTTACATATCCTAAGTATTTCCCCCTTTTTAATAGAATCAATTTTCTTTCTTAATACTTTTCTTGGATCCATCATTGGCAATCCTCACTACGAAAAAGGTCTTACTTAGTAGGATACGTTAATATCTTATGCGTAAACAACCTCTTTCAGGATTCTATCTCTAAATCGAAATTTCAAAATTTCACTGCTTTGCTTCGGGCACTCCTATGCTAAGTTCAAAGAGTTCTTCGGACATCTTTTGAATTCCCAAAGCATCAAATTAATACAACTGTTTCATTTTAATCCCGCCATCTGCGGGGGAAGAATCTCTGAGACCCATCGCTTCGTTAATACCTAATGCTTAAAACCTTCTACCTACTCAAACACCACCAAAACCTCATCCTTCTCCACCGGCTGACCGACTTTTACGCAGATCTTTTTGATCTTGCCATCAAAGGACGCTTTGAGCTCGTTTTCCATCTTCATCGCCTCAACGATGACCATACCATCTCCGGATTTAACCTCATCCCCCTCATTCACTTCAACTGCAACAACCAGGCCCGGCATGGGAGTTTTGAATTCTTTTTCCAGAACCTTCTTTGATCTAATACCGGCAAAATCCTTTAACCTGGCAAATCTCTCGTCCTCTAAGGTGCATTCATATCTATTGCCACCTATCGTAACAAAATATTTTCTGGAATCAGAAATTACCTCAGCATCGTAGGAGAGGTTATCCAGAAGAAGCGATAGAAAATTCGGATGCTTGATCGTGCTGAAATCCACTGATACCGGCTGGTTATCCAGAATCACTTCAAGTTGACCCTGCTTTTCCTCGATATCTATTTTAAATTCTTTACCTTTTATCCTGGCAATGTATTTCATTTAAAACCCAAACCTTCTTAATCCTATTCTTCTTCCTTCAATTTTCCAGGAGCTCTGTTTGAACTTTTTACCTTCAGGAGCTTTCAACTTCTTTTTACCCTGAAAATCGGTCAAAGCAGAAAAAAGAGCAATCACCTTGTAAAGCTCATCATGATCTGTCTCAATCTCCTTTTTCCCGAACTCCTCCTGAATGAAATGGGTGGATATGTCCCCTTTTAAAAATTTCTTGTTATCCATCACCAGAAGATGGAAAGGTATGGTGGTGGAAATTCCGGAGATGTGATATTCCAAAAGTGCTCTTTTCATTCTGGAGATCGCCTCATCCCTGGTGGAGCTCCAGGTTAAAAGCTTGGAGATTATGGGATCGTAATACAAAGAGATCTCACACCCCTCGTAAAGCCCGGAATCTATCCTCACCCCGGGACCGGAGGGCTCAAGATAAGAGGTGATTTTGCCTGAGGAAGGAAGGAAATCGTTATAGGGATCCTCAGCATAGATACGGCACTCGATGGATGCGCCTTTCCATCTGATATCTTCCTGTCTTGTGGAAAGCTTTTCCCCGGAAGCTATCCTTAACTGCTCTTTGACAATGTCTATTCCGGTCACCAGCTCAGTTACCGGATGTTCCACCTGAAGCCGGGTATTGGATTCAAGAAAATAGAAATTCTTATCCTTATCCACCAAAAATTCCATTGTGCCTGCATTTACATAGCCTGAAACTTTTGCAGCCTTCACTGCAGCTTCACCCATCCTTTTTCTCATATCCTCATCCACTATAGTAGAAGGGGATTCCTCGATCACCTTTTGATGTCTCCTTTGAATAGAGCACTCCCTTTCACCTAAATGAATCATATTTCCGTGTTTATCAGCCAGAATTTGAAACTCGACATGCCTGGGTTTTTCCAGATATTTCTCAATGTAGATTCTCTCATCCCCGAAAGCGGACTTGGCTTCAAAGGATGCACCCCTGATTGCATCTTTCATCTGTTTGGGATTCTCCACGATTCTCATCCCTTTTCCTCCACCACCTGCAGCCGCTTTAATTAAAACAGGAAAACCGATATCCCTGGCAAAGGAAACCGCCTCCTCCTCGGATGCTATGGATTTTTCCATTCCCGGAACAATCGGCACGCCGGATTGGGAGATGGCCTTTCTTGCTCTCATCTTATCCCCCAGAAGCTCTATTGCATTTGAGGGGGGACCGATAAAAGCTAATCCCGCATCCTCAACCAATTTGGCGAACTTGTAATTTTCAGCTAAAAATCCATATCCCGGGTGAATCGCCTCCGCACCCGATTTCTGCGCCACGTTAACGAGCTTTTCCATAACCAGATAGCTCTGATTTGAAGGGGGAGGGCCGATAAAATAAGCCTCATCCGAAAGCCTGACATGCAAAGATTTTCTGTCGATCTCGGAGAAAACCGAAACCGCTTTAATTCCCATCTCCTTACAAGCCCGGATAATCCTTACCGCGATCTCACCTCGATTAGCTATCAATATCTTTTTAAACATAACTCTCTTTCACTATGAAAAATAACTAAAGCACTCCAAAGAAAAATTATATCACTAAAGTCTTCCTCTATGCTCTATCACCTATCACCTATCACCTAAAACCTATCACCTACCTACAAAGGAATATTCCCATGCTTTTTCGGTGGATTCAAATCCTTTTTGGTATCGAGCATGGACAGTGCTTTTATCAGTCGGGGCCTGGTGAATCTGGGTTCTATCACGTCATCGACATACCCGCGTTCAGCAGCGGTGTATGGATTGGCGAACCTCTCCCTGAACTCCTGGACCTTTTCATCGGTGGCTTTACCAGCATCGGGGGATTCGGCTATCTCCTTTTTGAATATTATCTCCACCGCACCCTTTGGACCCATAACCGCAATCTCGGCTGTGGGCCAGGCGTAGTTGATATCGCCTCTGACGTGCTTGGAGTTCATAACGTCGTAAGCGCCACCGTAAGCCTTTCTGGTTATAACGGTAACCTTGGGAACCGTTGCCTCGCAAAACGAATATAGAAGCTTCGCCCCGTGCTTTATTATTCCTCCGAACTCCTGTGCGGTACCTGGTAAAAAGCCGGGAACATCCTCAAACACCATCAGGGGGATGTTAAAAGCATCGCAGAACCTGACGAATCGAGCACCTTTGATCGAGGAATTGATATCCAGAACTCCAGCTAAAACCGCAGGCTGGTTTCCTACAATGCCAACCGGTTTTCCAGCCATACGGGCGAATCCAACCACCAGGTTTTGAGCAAAGTTCTGGTGTACCTCCAGAAAATCCCCGTTATCCACCACCCTTTTTATAACCTCTTTGATGTCATAGGGCTTGGCAGGATCATCGGGAACTATGTGATTTAGCTCCTCGTCAGCCCTATCAACCGGATCCAAGAAAGCGATCTCCGGTGGATCCTCCAGGTTGTTCAGGGGAATAAACCCGAAAAGCTTTCTGACCAGAGAAAGGGTTTCTCCCTCGTTTTCTCCCACGAAATGGCAGACTCCGGATTTGGTGGAATGCACCTCTGGTCCACCCAGCTGCTCGAAGGTAACCTCCTCGTGGGTAACGGTCTTAACCACGTTGGGACCGGTAACGAACATGTAGCTGGTATCCTTGACCATGAAGATGAAATCGGTTATGGCAGGCGAGTAAACCGCTCCTCCAGCGCAGGGACCCAGAACCACCGAGATCTGAGGAACCACCCCCGAGACTAAGGTATTGCGCAGGAAAATATCAGCGTATCCGCCCAGGCTGACCACCCCCTCCTGAATCCTTGCACCCCCGGAGTCGTTCAACCCGATTACCGGTGCTCCCACCTTCACCGCCATATCCATTATCTTGCAGACCTTCTCAGCATGAGCCTCGGAAAGAGAGCCTCCAAAGGTGGTAAAATCCTGAGAAAAGACAAAAGTTAACCTACCATCGATAGTTCCGTATCCGGTCACCACTCCATCCCCGAATACCCTCTGCTTATCCAGACCGAAATCCCGGCAGCGGTGCATCACGAACATGTCGAATTCCTCGAAGCTTCCCTCATCTAAAAGCAGATCCAATCTCTCCCTGGCAGTGAGCTTGCCTTTTTTATGCTGGGCGTCGATCCTTTTCTGACCCCCTCCCAATTTTGCCTCTTTTTGTTTCCTTTTTAAAAGCTTGATCTTCTCCTCAATAGACATGATTTTCTCCTAAGCTTCTATTTTGGAAGGTATGAAGGTATCGTTTACCTTCTTTAATCTGCATAACTTCATATCCAGATCGTGATCAAAAGCAAACATCCATCCGTCATCGGTTGCCTTTTTGATAAATTCCTTTTTTACTTTCATGGTTTCCAGAGGGTGGGTATCAACGCTTGCCACATAGGGAATTTTAAGATGATTTTGGGTTGGAATTATATCCCCTGGACAGAGGATGGCTTTTCCTTGGGATTGGATTAAAACTGCCTGGTGTCCATTCGAATGACCACCGGTTGGCAAAACTCTTATTCCCGGCAATATCTCTTTTCCCCCATCCACTAACTCTAAAAGATTATTTTCCTTTAACATTAAAAAATTTTCAGGTATATAGGTCGCAGCTGTCCTCTCGTCTGGATTTTTGGCATCCTCAAACTCTTTTTTCTGAACAACGTGTTTGGCATTGGGAAACCTGGGGATTTTTTTTCTTTCTTTATCCAGTTTTACCGTGCCGCCGGAATGATCAAGGTGCAAATGAGTTAATATCACGATATCGATATCCTCAGGTTTTAAACCAAAGGAGTTAAGATTTCTTTCCAAAGCTGAATCACTATTTATCCCGAATATTTTCTTTTGCCTGTCGGTGAGTGTATCTCCCATACCCGAATCGACGATGATATTCCCCTTATCCGATTTTAAAAGAACAATATTGGTATCCAGCTTTACCCGGTTGAACTCATCGCTTTGAACCATCTTTCCCCAGATCACCTTAGGCACCACCCCGAACATAGCCCCCCCGTCGATCCTCCAGCGATTTTCAGCAAAAATATGTATTTCGTAATCCCCAAGCTGCATGATTTTCGATATATTTGCAGGGGCGGGGCTGTCAAGATTCTTCGGACTTTTCCCCACCCATGGGAGGGGACAGGCCCCTCCCCTGATTTTTATCTTAAATGACTTGCCGAGATCACCAGCCTCTGCACCTCGGAGGTTCCCTCGTAGATCTCGGTTATCCTCTGGTCCCGGTAGATTTTCTCAATATCGGAGAACTCCCCGATGTAGCCATAGCCACCGTGAATCTGCATGGCTTTGTTAACGCAGAAATTGGAGGTCTCGGAGGCGAAAAGCTTTGCCTCAGCAGCCTCCCTGGTAAACCGCTCTTTTTTATCTTCCAGAGTGGCTGCTTTGTAAGTTAAAAGCCTTGCTGCCTCAAGTCTGGTGCTCATATCCGCAATCATCCACTGAATAGCCTGAAGCTTAGCAATGGGAGCTCCGAACTGGATCCTGGTTTTGGAATATTTTACCGATTCGTCAAATGCCCTCTGGGCAATTCCAACTGACTGGGCAGCAACTCCGATTCTGGCGCTGTCCAAGGTACCCAGAGCCATTCTGAATCCTTTTCCAACCTCTCCCAAAAGATTGTCTTTGGGAACCTTGACGTTTTCCAACTTCAACCTTCCGGTGGTGGCAGCTCTTAAACCCATCTTCCCCTTCAAAATCTCTCTGGTAAGACCATCAACCGGAGCCTTAAGAATGACAGCAGATACCTTATCTTTCTCCCCTTCCTGAACGATTTTACAGATCAAAACCATCACATCAGCAACGTTCCCGTGCTGGATAAATATCTTCTCCCCGTTTATGATGTATTTATCCCCCTCCTCTACGGCAGTGGTCTTTTGATTGGTAGCATCAGAACCAGCATCGGGCTCTGTTAAGGCAAAAGCCCCAACCCACTCTCCTGCGCACATCTTGGGCAGATATTGCCTTTTCTGCTCCTCGGTTCCGAACTTCTCAATAGGATAGGAAGCCAGATTGGATACAGCCATTATGATAGCAGCCGAGGCATCGAACCAGGCAATCTCCTCGATCAAGGTCACGTAATCCAGTTTGCTTCTTCCCAGTCCACCGTACTGTTCGGAAACCGGGAAGGCAACGAAACCCTTAGCTGCCATTTTCTTGTAAAACTCCATGGGAAACTCAGCAGCCCCTCTATCCAGCTCCCTCGCTATTGGCGCAATCTCCTTCTCCCCGAATTCCCGTGCCATATCCCTAACCTGCTGCTGAGACTCAACAAGATTGTAAGTCATCATTCCTCCAATCTTAAATGTTATCTTCTCTCTTTTTTTCCTGCATACTGTCTACTGTGTACTGCCTATTTTGTTCTCAAATCTCTTTTTCAAAACTCAAGTCTAAAAAAGCTTCTCCTCTTTCCTTCTTTTAGGTATCTCCTCTTTGAGATAATCGATCGCCTCGGTAGTGATTGCACCCGGGGTAAAGAGTTTTCCCACCCCCATCTTTTCAAGTTTCTGGATATCCTCCTCAGGAATAATACCGCCTCCGAAAAGAAGAATATTCTCTGCATTTTTCTTTTTAAGAAGTTCCAAAAC
>LJUW01000017.1 GCA_001304315.1 candidate division Zixibacteria bacterium SM23_73_2
ATCTCTGGGATTTTTGGGCTACCTCTCACATCTGGCGGGAGAGCCCAGGGATTTTGTGGGCTGGGTTCTGATCCCTTTGAATTTACCCATCCACATACTGGAGGAATTCATAAAACCCTTAAGTCTGGCCATGCGACTCTTCGGAAACATCATGGGAGAGGACATTCTGGTTGCGGTTTTCGTCATCCTGGGCGTTGCCTCTTTGAGCTTTTTAAAGGCTCCGGTGGGGCTTCCCCTGCAGGTGCCCTTTATTCTTCTGGATATACTTTTCGCAACCATACAGGCTTTAGTTTTCACCCTGCTTTCAACCATTTATTTTTCTCTGATGATGCCGCATGAAGAACATTAGAATAAGTTTAAAATAAGAAAGGAGGTCGTATGACCTATCAGATCGCTTTAGCACTAACCTTACCCATCGGATTAGCCATAGCGGCTTTCGGCTCTGCTTTCGGCTTGGGTAAAGCGGTCTCCGCAGCCATGGAGGCGATGGGACGCCAGCCTGAGGCTGCTACCCGCATCCAGACCGGAATGATCATCGGATGCGCACTTCTGGAGGCTTTAACCATCTACGCTCTGGTAACGGTATTTGTGCTTCAGGGAAAGATATCTTAAATCACAGCCCCCTCCCGCCAAAGGCGGGGGGGGATTTACTCACCTTGCTAAAGGAGAGTTAAATGAATTTGGGATTAGCTCAAATAGTTACTCAGATCATCGGATTTTTAATCGCATTGTGGATCCTGAAAAAATTCGCCTGGAAACCTCTTTTAAAAATGCTGGATCAGAGGAAATCAAAGATCAAATCCGAGTTCGACACAATAGAACAACAGAAAAAAGATGTCGATAAGTTATCCTCCGAATATGAGGAGAAGCTCAAGGATATAGATTCGATAGGGCGGAAAAGAATACAGGAGGCTGCCAAGCAAGGTCAGAAAATGGCTTTCGAGATCAAGGAGGCTGCCAGAAAGGATGCCCAGGTTTTAATTCAAAGGGCAAAGGAGGAGCTCGAAAGGGACGTGGAGAAAGCCAAGGTACAACTGAGGGATGATATGGTGGATATGACCCTCAGCGTTACCGAGAAGATTCTCCGGGAAAAGCTGGATCAAAAGAATCATGAAAAATTAATCAAGGATTTTATCGACGAGGTTGAGGAGATCCAATGATCGCAGCAGAGGTCGGAAAAAAGTACGGACAGGCGCTTTTCAGAGCTTTAAAAAAATACCAGATGGAAGATGCCGCGGAAAAAGACCTTCTGCTCTTTCTTAAATTCTTCGAAGAGGATCCGTCCTTTAAAAACTTCTTGCTCTCACCCAAGGTAAGGGATAAAGACAAAAAGAGCTTTTTAAAAACGACATTCAAAGATAAAGTCTCTGATATCCTGTTAAATTTACTTCTGCTTTTGATAGAGAAAAACAGATTAAGCTATCTCCCCGAGATATGCTCGGAGTTTGGAATCCTGAAAAAAGAGGATAGGGGAATCATAAAGGCAGAGGTAAAAACCGCCATACCTCTGGCTGAGGATTTAGCCCGGATCTTAAAAGAGAAATTGGAGAGAAAATTCAAAAAGAAAATAGAGATGGAGAAAAAAGTCGACCCCTCCATAATCGGGGGTATAGTTGTGGTTGTGGGAGGTAAAGTAATCGATAGAAGCGTAAGATGCCAGTTAAATCAGATAAAAGAAAAGGTTAAACAGGCTAAGATCAAATAAACAGGAGATTTTTTATGCCTTTGAATCCAGAAGAGGTAAGTTCGGTCATCCAGAAAGAGATAGAAAAGTACAAATCCGAACTTAAAATGGAAAGCGTCGGAACTGTGCTTCAGGTGGGGGATGGGATAGCCCGGATATGGGGATTGGAAGATGCGATGATGAGCGAGCTGATTGAGTTTCCTAACGGAATCATGGGTATGATTCTTAATCTGGAAGAGGATAACGTGGGAGCGGTGATCCTGGGCTCGGACGAGGAGATCAAGGAGGGGGATCAGGTCAAAAGGACAAGCAGGATCGCCTCGGTTCCGGTGGGGGAGGCACTGGTGGGAAGGGTGGTCAATGCCCTGGGAGAGCCCATTGACGACAAGGGTCCCATAGTTACGGATAAGTATCGTCCTCTGGAGGGGAATGCCCCCAACGTGGTTCAGAGAATGCCGGTAAAAAATCCGGTTCAAACCGGAATCAAAGCCATCGATTCGATGATCCCCATCGGAAGGGGTCAGAGAGAGCTTATAATTGGTGATCGCCAGACCGGAAAGACCGCAATTATTCTGGACACCATAATAAATCAAAGGGACTCTGACATCTTTTGCATTTACGTTGCTGTGGGACAGAAATCATCCACCATAGCCCAGTTGGTAAAAACCTTTGAGAATTATGGTGCCATGGACTATACCATCGTAGTGGTGGCATCGGCAACTGATCCTGCTCCTCTCCAGTACCTGGCACCCTATGCTGGATGTGCCATGGGTGAGGAGTTTTTGTATACCGGAAGGCATGTGGTGGTAGCCTACGATGATCTTTCCAAGCATGCCCAATCATACAGGCAGATTTCTTTGCTACTGAGACGACCTCCCGGAAGGGAAGCTTATCCCGGAGACGTTTTCTACCTGCACTCCAGGCTTCTGGAAAGGGCAGCCAAGCTCTCGGACGAGCTGGGAGGTGGATCTTTGACCGCCTTGCCGGTGATCGAGACCCAGGCCGGGGACATCTCAACCTATATCCCCACCAATGTGATCTCCATCACCGATGGACAGATATTCCTGGAAACCGACCTTTTCTATGCCGGGATAAGACCTGCCATCAACGTTGGAATATCGGTTTCCAGGGTAGGCGGAAACGCACAAACCAAAGCAATTAAAAAAGTTGCCGGAAGACTGAGGCTTGATCTGGCCCAGTACCGGGAACTGGCTGCATTCGTTCAGTTCGGGGCAGAGCTGGATGAGGCTACCAAATCCCAGCTCACCCGAGGTGAGAAAGCAACCGAGGTCTTAAAGCAGGACCAGTACGTTCCCATGAGTTTAGCTCATCAGGTGATAATACTCTATACCGTGGTTAACGGATATCTGGATGACGTTCCAACTGAAAGGATAAAAAGATTCGAAAAAGATTTTCTGGAATTTATGGATGAAAAATATCCCGATGTAGGTCACTCCATCTCCCAAACCAAGGAACTGGATCAGAAAACAGAGGATAATCTGAAAAAGGGCATAGGGGAGTTTAAAAACGCTTTTACAAAAACTTAAGCTATGCAGGCATTAAGGGAGATAAGAAGAAGGATAAGAACGGTTCAGAACACCCAGCAGATCACCAAAGCCATGAAGATGGTAGCTGCTGCCCGGCTTAAGAAAGCTCAGAGCAACGTTGAGTCCTCTCGCCCCTACGCAAAAAAGCTTGACCTTCTGTTAAAAAACCTCTCCAGAGCGAAAACTTCCTTTTACCATCCCCTTTTTGAGAAAAGAGAAAAGATTAAAAAGACCTTGCTTTTTCTCATAACCTCAGACCGGGGTTTGTGCGGACCCTTTAACGCCAATATCTTTAAGGAAGCAAAATCATTTTTAGAAGATTATGAGAAGGATCAAGTCGGTCTGGTGATCGTAGGCAAGAAAGGGTTCAATCACTTCCGAAGGGAAAAATGGGAGATCGTCCAAAGTTATCCGGGATTGGAAGGAAAGGTCACTGCTTCTCAGTTAAAAAGCATAACCAATATTTTGATCGAGCTTTTTTTATCAAATAAATACGATCAGGTATATACCCTTTATACACAATTTTTAAATCCCGCAACCTTTAAAGTAACTCTGGAAAAATTTTTAAACATAGAACCGGAGAATAAAGAAAAAAAACTACAAATAGATTACATCTTTGAGCCCAATGTGGAGGAGATTTTTGATGTTCTATTACCCAGATACTGTATAAACAGAGTTCAGATGGCGCTTTTCGAATCCTTTGCTTCCGAGCACGGTTCCAGGATGACCGCCATGAGCGCCGCAACTAAAAATGCGGAGGAGATGATCGAAGAGCTGACCCTGATTCGCAACAAACTCAGGCAGGCAGCCATAACCAAAGAGATGCTGGAGATAGCCTCCGGAGCCGAGGCTTTAAAAGGGTAAAATCTTTAGATTACGAAGCTTTAGCTTCATCAACAATATGATAAATTGCAAATTGAAATGTAAAATTATAATTTTTGAATATAGATAAATCATAACCTAAAAGAAAAGAAGGAAAATGAACCAGCAAAATCAAAACATCGGTAAAATAAGACAGGTCATAGGTCCCACCGTGGACATCGAGTTTCCCCCGGACCGTCTTCCCAGGATTAACAATGCCCTTAAGATTAAAGATGAGAAGAAGAAAATCGACCTTACCGTCGAGGTCTCGATGCATCTTGGTGATAACATGGTCAGGTGCGTAGCCTTATCCTCCACCGACGGTCTGGTAAGGGGTATGCCGGCTCTGGACACCGGTAAATCGATAACCGTCCCGGTTGGACCCGAGACCCTGGGAAGGCTTTTCAACCTTCTGGGTGAACCCATAGACCAGTTGGGACCGCTTCAGAATACTGACAAAAGATACCCTATCCACCGCCCTCCCCCAACCTTCGAACAGCAGGAGACCGAAACCTCGGTTCTGGAAACAGGGATAAAAGCCATTGATCTGATCCAGCCCATTCCCAAGGGTGGAAAGGTCGGGCTTTTCGGGGGTGCGGGAGTAGGAAAGACCGTCATTGTGATGGAGCTGATTAGAAACATCGCTACCGAGCACGGTGGTTACTCCGTTTTCTGCGGGATTGGAGAAAGGACCAGGGAGGGGAATGACCTGTGGCTGGAGATGAAGCAGTCAGGAGTCTTGAAAAAGACGGTTTTGGTTTTCGGTCAGATGAACGAGCCCCCCGGAGCCAGATTAAGAGTTGGTCTCACCGGTCTGGCCATGGCTGAATATTTTAGAGACGAGGAGCACCGGGACATCTTGATTTTCATAGACAACATCTTCAGGTTCGTCCAGGCAGGTTCAGAAGTTTCAGCCCTTCTGGGCAGAATGCCTTCCGCTGTCGGTTATCAACCCACTTTGGGAACTGAGATGGGTGAGCTTCAGGAAAGAATCACCTCAACCAAAAGTGGCTCCATCACCTCGGTTCAGGCGATCTTCGTTCCTGCAGACGATTTCACCGATCCTGCCCCAGCCACCACCTTCTCCCATCTGGATGCGGTAACCGCCCTCTCCAGGCAGATTTTCGAGTTGGGCTTGTACCCGGCCATCGATCCTCTGGCATCGACCTCAAGGATTTTAGATCCCAAGATCGTGGGAGAGGAGCACTACGATGTTGCCAGATCCGTGCAGAAGATTTTGCAGAGATACAAAGACCTTCAGGACATCATCGCCATCTTAGGAATAGAGGAGCTTTCCGACGAGGACAAAATCACCGTTGCCCGGGCAAGAAAGATCCAGAGGTTTTTAACCCAACCTTTCTTTGTGGCAGTTGAGTTCACCGGAACCGAAGGCAAATACGTCAAGCTCGAGGATACGGTAAAAGGTTTCAAAAAGATTTTGGATGGTGAGATGGACCAGTATCCAGAACAAGCGTTCTATATGACGGGAACCATAGAAGAGGTATACGAGAAAGCTGAGAAGTTAAAAGCGGTGAAGTAATAATAAAATTCAGTCTAAGAAAATTATGTTTAAGCTCAGCATAGTAACACCGGAAAAGATATATAGGGAACTGGAAGTAAATTCGATTATCGCGCCAGGCTCAGAGGGATATCTGGGAGTTTTAACCAACCACGCTCCATTGGTAACCTCACTTATTCCGGGAAAGCTCACGGTTAAGGATAAAGTTAACCAGGAAAAAATCTATTCTGTCTCCAGTGGTTTTCTTGAGGTTTACAAAAACCAGGTTACCATATTAGCTGACTCCATCGAATCGCCTGAGGATATAAACAAAAAGAGAGCTCAAGAAGCTCTGGAAAGGGCAAAGAAGAGGCTAAAATCCAAAGATCCAACAGTAGATTTACCCCGTGCCTCAGCCGCTGAAAGAAGATCATTAAACAGAATTAAGATTCACGACTCCTACATCAAAAGGATGTGATTTTCTTATGATAATCTACCCCACATTGAGGGCAGGGCGGAGAATCTACCCTCTTTCAGTATGGCTACGCTGCCTCGAACATGGGTCAATAATTCACAGATGATATGAGTAATAAAAACATCAAAACTTCGTCTTTTCTCATTAATTTCACAAATTTATATTTTTCAGCGACTTCAGCGATTCAACCTGGTATACCCACGTTGCCCCCAATGTGGGCTAAAAGTCAGTACATAATATGAATAAAAAATTCACCACAATTTTCGTTTTTCTGATTTTACTCACCAACTTCACTTTTCTCAGCGCCCTCAGCGATTCAACCCCAAAATCCGCTGATTTCCCAAAAAAACGAGTCACAAATTCCTTGACAAGAATTCTTTGGTTGTTATATTTCAAAAAAATTCAAAACAAAGGAGGTGAGAGAATCTAAATTTCTTTGAAAAACACTTTTTTTAAAACCAAAGGAGGAATGCAATGAAAAGACTAACTTATTTGCTAATCGTTGTCATATCCATATTCCTCGCCTGCGGCCAGGCAGAGCAAAAAGCCGAGCAAAAAGTTGAGGAAGAAGAAATGGCAGCTGAACAAGCTGTTGAGGAAGAAACCGATTGGAGACTGAGTGTTCCCGAACCGGAGTTTGGCTCGATTCAAAGGGATAAAAATCCTGTGGTGGTGATGGAGACCAATCATGGCAATATCGAGATCGAGCTCTACTGGAAAGAGGCTCCCAAAAATGCGGAGAATTTTTTGTATCTGGTTGACAAAGGATTCTACGATGGTTTAACTTTCCACCGTCTGGTACCTGGTTTTGTAATTCAGGGAGGTGATCCTCTGGGCAACGGAACAGGAGGACCGGGATATCGATTGCCCCAGGAACCGGTGGTTAAAAATCACCAGCGTGGAGCAATCGCCATGGCAAAATCAGCCCTGGGCACCAACGCCAGCCAGTTCTACATCTGTCTCACCACCGAGCGCACTGCCCCTCTGGATCAGCAGAATTTCGTGGTCTTCGGGCATGTTGTAAATGGTATGGATGTGGTGGACAAGATAGCTCAGGTTCCAACTGGGGCACAAGATTTTCCCCAGAATAAAGTGGAGATAATCAAAGCTTACGAAAAAGAATAGACCAGTTGGTTCGGGTTACTTACCCCGAACAAATTATACAAAATGACGAAAAAGCCTGTTTTTTCTTGTGAAAACAGGCTTTTTTTCTTGACATTTTTCTTTTTAATACTATATTCTATATGAATTAAAAGGGTGTTAATCTTAATAACCACTTCAAGGAGACAAAAGATGAAAAGGCTTTTTATCCTATTTCCCCTGGTTTTATTTTTATTTTTTGCAGCAGCAGAGACCTTTGCCTATCTCCATCCCTCCCTTCGTATCCGGGCTTTAGGAGATGAGTTTACGGGAATAATCGATGATAGCTACACCGACGTATACAGAAACCCGGCTTACCTTTCCTTTGTTAAACAGATAAAAGTATTCGGACAGTACAACAATTACAAAGAGCCAGAATATATATCAGTCTTTCCTACGAGTTACGATTTTCCCACCATAATCGGACACACCGAATATCGACTTGGAAAAATGAATAATTCCCAAAATGAATCCCAAACCTCTTCAAGCCAGCAGACGGATTTTAACAGCTATTTTCATAATAGAAACACTGCTTTAGGAGGAGTCGTTCTCCCTGTTTTTAATTACGGAAGTATAGCCTTGGTAGCGGAGTTGAAGCCCGACAAGAAAACTACGCATGACTCCTATGATAAAACGTATATCTACTCTCAAAATAACCGAAGGTCAATCTATTCTTCAAAAAGTTCCACCAAGGAAACGATAAGCAACTTCAAATCCATATATGGAATTAAAATCTCTCGCCAGCTAAGGATTGGGATTGATTACACTTACTTGAAAAATAATAATTTTTATGAACTGGATTACCAAAGTCAAGATATTGATAGTGACCCCGAGACCGAGGAAATTGAATATGAAAATTTAACAAAAAAAGATGAATACACTGACAACTCCCCCGATTTACACCGAGGAAGCATAGGTCTTATTCTCAAACCTGACAGATCGACCCAGCTGGATTTAAATATCCATTATGGAAGTATCTCTTACCAAGACACATCTCACAAGAATAATGATCTCATCAGCTATTACTATTCCTATACCCCATCCAAGATTAACTCGTCTTTAACCCGTAATAAAAAAAGCTTTAGACATAAGGTCAAATCCTGGGGAGCGAATATCAACGTCAAGTACCGACCCAGCTATAGAACTAAACTTACCTTCCTTCTCGGAGGTAGATTTCTGAAATATGATATCAGTGGGTATATAAACAACTCTGATTACAACTTGAGCGAGATCAATTCCGTTGTACAAAAATCCATTATCACAGGCTATTTAGAAACCAGTGAAAACAAAGATAAAGTTTACAGTTTAAAAGTCGGAAGCGGCCTTGAGCATGACTTTTCCAGAGCTATAAAGTTCGGCTTAGCACTGGTAGGTTATCTGGATAAAGTCAAGGTAAGAAGAGAAGAAAAAGAGATGTCATTCGAGCATAGAAGCAAGAACGATATTATTGTCTATTCCGATACCACCGAGTGGGAGGATAAAATAGACGTGACCAACGATAATTTCAGAATCACTCTTCCCGTGTGCGTGGAAGCTAAATTACATAAAATGATCAAGGGAAGGCTTGGTGGATTGCTGGTTTATCAGGACACCAAAAGTCTTGACAGAAGCTCCACCAAAGAACTTAAGTCCTACTACTCCCTGGGACTGGGCTTCTCCTATAAAAGAAAAATCTACATGGATGTATTTGCTCAGGAAGATATAACCGAGATAAAATCCTGGATAGTTAATATAGGATATAATTTTTGAATTTGAACAGATCACACTTTTCAACACTCTCAATGGTTCAAAAAGAGTATTCCTACTTTCTTCATTAACGGACCTTTCCTGATTCTCTCATCCTCTTTATTACCATCTTATAATCCTTGCTTTTAAAAATCGCATCCCCTGCCACCAGAATGGTTGCACCAGCTTCGGTTACTAATTTCGCAGTCTGGGGATTTATCCCCCCGTCCACCTCGATTTCGGCTCTGAGCTTATTCTTTTTGATGTAATCCTTTGCTATTTTTATCTTATCCAAAACATCGGGAATAAAACTCTGCCCGCCGAAACCGGGATTCACCGTCATCAGAAGCAAAAGGTCTAAATTTTTCATCACCGGCTTAACCAGATCAAAAGGAGTACCTGGGCTTAAAGCACACCCTGCTTTCATCTTCAGTTCCTTTATTCTGGCCAGGGTTCGGTGAAGGTGGGTTGCCGATTCTATGGAGATGGTTAGATAATCCGCTCCAGCATCCTTGAAATCCTCCAGATAGAAATCAGGGTTCTCTATCATCAGGTGAACGTCCAGGGGAAGCCTGGTACACCTTTTGATATCCCTGACGATCATTGGTCCAAATGTAATATTGGGAACGAAATGACCATCCATTATGTCCAGATGAATCATATCCGCTCTGGCAGATTCAACTTTTTTAACCTCTTTTTGAAGATTTCTGAAATCGGCCGAAAGAAAAGATGGCGCTATTTTTATCAACTTTTCCTCCTTTTTAACTACCTGAAATCATCTTAATTCATTCAGTCATGCTCACCACCAGCTGGATCTCGGTTTTCCGCTCCACCTCAGCTCCCGGTTTGGGTATCTGCTCTATCACCGTTCGAGGAAGAAGGGAGTTATCAACTATGTATTTTATCTCCGAGATCTTCAGATCGAAATCCTCCGCCAGTTTATAAGCCCTCTGTAAGCTCTTGCCCAAAAAATTAGGAACTATCACTGCCCCCTGGGGATTGAGCTGATTCACCGTCAGGTGGATGGAAAGACCTGCTGGAACTGCTGCTCCAAAATTCGGGGTGGAAAACACCACCACGTTCTCCGGGAAGCTGTCATTAGTGGTCCAGGATATGTCCCCGATTATTAAATCCTTCTCCGAAAGCATTATCTCAGCCTGGCGAAGGGAAACGCCCCTTAAATCCGGAACGGTGGTCAATTTGGTCCCTTTGCTAAGCACCACTTTTATATTCCTTCCTTTCTTAATCACGAACTCAGGATCCGGAGTCTGGAATAATATCACCCCGGAAGGCATATCCGGAATGTATTTTTCAGACATAACCCTTATACCCAGATCCCTTTCCTCTAAAACCTCCTTTGCCTCCTCCAGGGTCAGATACAAAACCGAGGGAACCACCGATTCCTTTCCGTGACGGGTTACATTGGGCATAACCAAAAAATCCATCAAAATGATCAGGGCAAAAAGTAAAATTAAAAGATAAAAAAACAATGCGATTGTTTTCAATAGCGGTCTTTGACTTATGAAACCGGGGTAGATCTTCATATTCTTTCCAGTCTGCAGGTAAAACTGCCGTCCAGTTTGTGTTCGAAAGGAAAAGTCCGGACCATTCCCTTTTCGTCCACAAGCTTTTTATCTATAAAATTTTTAGCAGAGACCTTTTTGAAATCATCTCTTTTTTCCAAAAATTTTTCTACCACCCCGTCGTTCTCTTCACGGGTGAGGGTACAGGTGCTGTATACCAAAGCTCCACTCCTTTTTACTAAATCAGCAGTATTTAAAAGTATCTCCAGCTGAAGCTTCGCCAACCTTTTCACTTCCTCGGATTTTTTACGCCACCTCAGATCAGCATTTCTTCCCAAAACACCCAAACCGGTGCAGGGGGCATCTAGAAGTATCCTGTCAAAAACAGAGAAGGAAAATTCTTTAGCATCCGCACAAATTAATTCTACGATTTTTATCCCCAATCTATTGAGGTTCTCTCTGGTCGTTTCAAGCCTCTTTTCACTTATATCCACTCCCCGGATCCTTCCCTTGTTATCCATCAGTTCAGCCATAAAACCTGCCTTTCCACCCGGGGCAACGCAAAGGTCTAAGATGTTTTCTTTTGGCTTTGGAGCCAGAAGCAGAACTGGCAGACCAGCGCTTTCATCCTGAAGGTAGATCCCTCCAGCTTGAAAAGGTAAAAAGTTCTCCAGCTCCACCTGGGACTTGAGATAAAAGAAATTCTCAAGGTAAAGACCTCTTTGGTATTTCAGTTTGGAATTCTTTAAAGCTTTTTCAAACTCCCCTAAATCCGCTTTCAGGGAGTTAACCCGAAAACAGATATTTGGTCTCCTGTTAAAATACCGACAGAGTTCAACCGTATCCTCCTCTCCAAAAGACGAAAGCCAGGAATTTATCATCCATTGGGGAAAGGAATAATAAACGCTCAGATATTCGCTTTTGTCCTTAGGATAACCAATCTTATTTTTATCCCTGATGAAATTTCTCAAAACCGCATTAACCAAAGATGAGGTCCCTTTATGTCCGAACTTCAATGCCAATTTAACCGACTCGTCGACTGCTGCTGGATGAGGTATCCTGTCCATGAAATCGATCTGATAGATTCCCATCCTCAATATATTTCTGATCCAGGGAGTCAGGCTCAAAAGATCTTTTTTCAGGACAAATCCCAAAAGGTAATCGATCCTTTTTCGGTATTTAGTTGTGCCCACCACGATCTCGGTGATAAACCTTCTGTCCAGATCCGAGAGGGAAAACCTTTTTGAAAATCTCAAAATGGTTTCATTGGCAAAAGAAAGCTCGGTCTCTATTTCCTTTAAAATCTTTAAGGCGATCTCTCTGGAATTAGTTTTTCTCACTAAACCAAATCCATGGGATTAAAAGTTTTTTCATCCCTTTTAACCAAGAGCCCATCCCTTTTTATAATGGTTGACTTTACCTGGTAATCATCAAAACCCAATCCAAAAGACAAGATCTCCTCCGGTCTGGCATAATCCCCTCCCTGGATTCTCAAAATCATTTTTAACCTTGTCCCCTTCTCCATCTCTTCCAAGTTTAAGTCAATAACGTTGTATCTGATATCAATTTCTTTGCGTTCACTCTTTGTTCCCCTTTTTATCAAAAAGCTTTTTCCCTCCAAGATCTTCTCCATTTTCTCCTTTAGCTCGCTCACTGGTTTGTCCGTAACCATCACATAAGAAGCTGAATTTATCATCGCTGAAAGTGATTGAGTTTTTCCGAATATCGGCTTTGCCTCAAGAAACTTAAAACCCGGGGGGAGGGAGCGATTTAATAAATGGAAAAACCCGTCAGCATAGGGCTCCTCCAGCTGAAGGTCCAGATACTCCGAGTCAGAGATAAAACCCAGAGGCAGGGGAGGTCCGAAAGCGATCTTCTGATGGGGATTGAATCCCAGGGAGTAAGCCACCGGTATCTTTGACCTTCTAACTGACCTCTCAAACATCCGGATCACATCAAGATGCGAGGTGAACCTGACCTCCTCCTTTTTCTCCCATTTCAGCCTGACTTTTGTTTTGGCAATCCTTGACCTTGAAACTAAATCCCTTTTCCTTTTTTTCCGTCCGAAACGGTCATCTTCTGACTCATAGGTTGGTTTAACATGTTGTGAAGGTTCTGACTTTTTTGCCATAAAATCCTCGGCTAATGTAGAGTCGATTTTCTCTTTCTGAATTCTCAGGATCTCTTTTCTAACCGAGGTCTCTATGTGATCCCAGGGAAGAGGTTCTTCAACAGCTTTTGGCTGGGAAAGTTTTTTCAACCCGATCTCATTTTGCATTAAAGCTCTGTTCCATATCTCGAAGTCGAAATGCTCCATCCAGGCATCCAGCCTGGCACCCTCTTTCCAGGCTGAATAAATCATCTTTCCTATTCTTCTATCCCCTCTTCCGATAATCCCTTCCAGAAAAGATATCCTGGGATTACGAAATCTCAGATTCAGGTTTCTGGACTTTAGTTTTCTTTTAATAAAATAAATCTTTTCCAAAACGGAATCGATCCCCTCTACCTTCTCCCATTGAAAGGGAGTATGGGGCTTGGGAATAAAAGGAGAAAGGGAAACGTTGAGTTTTTTGTTCGGTCCCCAATTTCTTCCGATTTTTAAAACCTTTTTTATCAGATCCACGATCCCTAAAAGATCCTCCTCTGTCTCAGTGGGGAGCCCTACCATAAAGTAAAGTTTCAGAAGATTCCATCCCGAGGAAAATACGGTTTCGACTGTTGAGAGAATCTGATCCTCCTTGACCCTCTTTCCTATCAGGTCCCTTAATCTCTGGGTTCCGGCTTCGGGTGCAAAGGTTAGTCCAGTTTTTCTTACCTCAGCCAAGCTTTCAGTGATCTTTTGGGAGAAGCTTCCTGGATAAAGGGAAGGTAAAGATAAAGACACCCTTTGGGGATAAAGTACGGTTTTCAGATCCTCAATCAGTCCATCCAGATTGCGATAGTCAGTTGAGGATAAAGAAGCTAAGGAAACCTCCTCCCATCCGGTGTTGGCAATACCGATATCGGTCTGTTTAACTATCTGGTCTTTATGCCTTTCCCTTCGGGGATGGTATAAAAAACCTGCCTGGCAGAACTTGCACTTATGCGGACATCCTCTCATGATCTCAACGGTGAGTCGATCGTGGGTTATCTCCACAAAAGGCAGAATGGGAAAAAGAGGATAATATTCGGTTAAAAGCGATTCCACCAGCCTGATTTTAATCTTCTCCGGTGCATCTTCAACTATCTTATCAAGTTTTTCAAAACGACCTTCTGCATCATATTGGGGCTGGTAAAACGAAGATACATATACTCCTGAGAGCTTAGAGAGTTCTAGAATCAAATCCTTTTTTGAAGCTCCAATATCTTTTTTCTCCTTGACCAGATTCAAAATCTCATCGATTATCTGTTCACCATCCCCTAAAACGAAAAGGTCAAAAAAATCAGCCAAAGGTTCAGGATTGGAGGTGCAGAACCCACCTGCGATAATCAGAGGATCGTCCCCCCTTCTATCCGATGAGTGAATCGGTATTCCGGCCAGGTCAAGGATGTTCAAAACATTAGTATAGGTGAGCTCATAGGACAGAGAAAAACCAACTATGTCGAATTCTTTCAACGGGGTATGGGATTCCAAAGAGAAAAGAGGAATATTCTTTTGCCTGAGTATGTTTTCAGCATCTATCCCAAGAGCAAAAGCCCTCTCAGCCACCGCATCTTTTCTCTTATTTATTATATTATAAAGAATTGCCAATCCCAAATATGACATTCCGATCTCATATAGATCAGGATAAACCAAAGCCACCTTGATTTTTCCGGAGTGATCTTTTTTGACAACGTTCAGCTCGTTACCTAAATATCTCCCCGGTTTTAGAACAAAGGGCAAAAACTCTTCTTGGATTATTTTCGACAATTGGTGCATAACCTAAAAAAATATAAAAAAAACTCTGGAATGCAACAATTTATTGTTGCTCAAAAGAAAGTAGGTCGAGTTTCCAAACTCGACAAACTATCTAATATTAAAAAAGCAAACCAATGCTGCCCCCAATATATGTTTAAAAAATTGATGGTTTGATTCTCACAATAGTCTGTTGAGTGCTCGCCAATCCACTGGCTTGGCAGGTAGCTTTGGTGAGAAAGATAAAAAAATTCTGGAATACAACAATTTATTGTCGTCTTGGAAAAACAGCAGCAGTGAAATTAGGTCGAGTTTCCAAACTCGACATAACTTTTCTAATATTTAAAAAGTAAACCCACGTTGCCCTCAACATGGGTAAGAAAAATCTAAAGAGTTAATCGCCGAATTGAATTAAAACTTCAAACTTCTTCCATTCCCTTTCTCAAAGCCTCCTGGTTCTTCTTCAGCATATCCTCCTTGGCTTTCTTGTAAACCTTGGGCAAAGACTTGATCAAAGAATCTACATTCACCGCACCGGTTTTCTTAGAATATGCTCCCAGCATAACCATATTAGCCACCTTCAGGGTTCCGATTTTCTCGGCAATGGTGTTGGCATCAACGAAAACGATCTCGATATCTTCCCTTTTAGGTTTTGCCGCTACCAGGGAGCTGTTGATTAGCATGAGCCCTCCCGGCTTCAACTGGGATTCAAAGCGATGGAGCGAAGGTTCGTTCATAACGATTACCGTATCCGGACGAGCTACAACTGGAGAGGATACCTCCTCGGATGATACCACCACCGAACAGTTGGCAGTACCACCCCTCATCTCCGCACCATAGGCAGGAAAAAAAGTGACGTATTTGTCCTCGATCATTCCGGCATTAGCTAAAAGTATCCCTGCGGAGACAATCCCCTGTCCTCCGAAACCTGACATTATAACACCCTGATACATCTTGCCTCCAATTCATCAATTAAAATCAGTTCTGAATTCCACCTCGATTTTATCTTTAGCCTCTTTTTTCCCCTCCTCCTTTTTGAAAGGTGTTTTGTACTCGCCCAGAGGGTAATAGGGAATCATTTGCTTCTCAACGTATTCCACAGCTTGAAGTGGAGTCAGAAACCAATCGGTGGGGCACTGGGATATGATCTCCACCATGGAGAATCCCAATCCCTCCATCTGAACCTGAAAAGCCTTTTTCACAGCCTTTTTTGCCTTCATCACGTTAGCCGGCTTGTGAACCGATACCCGAACCAGATAGCCCGGAGCATCCAGGGCAGCTAGAAACTCGCACATCCTGATCGGATAGCCAGCTCTTTTAACATCCCTTCCAAAAGGTGAGGTGGTGGACTTCATCCCGATCAGGGTGGTGGGAGCCATCTGCCCACCGGTCATACCATAGATGGCATTGTTCACGAAGATTATGGTTATGTTCTCAGCCCGGGCTGCAGCATGGACCGTCTCAGCCATGCCTATGGAGGCTAAATCTCCATCACCCTGATAGGAGAAAACCACGCAATCGGGCCTTATCCTTTTCATACCGGTAGCCACAGCAGGTCCTCTACCGTGCGGAGGCTGAATCATATCACAGTTAAAATACTCGTCAGCGAAAACCGAGCATCCCACCGGTGCGATCCCTATGGTCCTTTTCTGCACTCCCAACTCCTCTATCACCTCAGCCACCAGTCTGTGGATGATCCCATGACCGCATCCAGGACAATACCGCATAGGAATATCGGTCAATCCTCCCGTTCTTTTAAAGACTTTTTTCTCCATTTTCTTTCTCCATCTATTTTTTGAGAATCATTTTCACCTGCTCGAATATCTCCTCAGTAACAGGTACGCTTCCTGAGGGCCTGCCGTAGAAATGCACCTGGGATTTTCCCTCAACTGCCAGCTTCACATCCTCCACCATCTGCCCGATATTCATCTCCACCACCAGGATGTGCTCCACCTCATCCGCTATCTGACGCAATACCTTCATGGGAAAAGGCCACAGGGTTATGGGACGCAAAAGTCCTACCTTCATACCAGCTTCTTTGGCCAGAGGGATAGCAGATTTACATACCCTGGAGGCTGTCCCAAAAGCGACCATCACCAGATCAGCCCCTTCCATATTTGTGTCATCATACCTGACTTCATTCTCCTCTATACTTTTAAACTTCTTCTCTAATTTCAAAGTGTTTTTCTCAAGGTAACCCGGTCTTAAATCATATGACCTTACCACCCTGCGCTCCCTTCCCTCAGTACAGCCCAGAAGGTAGTCTTTTTCGGGAAAGTCCTTGGGATCGATCGGTTCGAAATCGTAGACGATGGGTTCCATCATCTGTCCCAGAAGCCCATCCGCCAGAATCATGGAAGGCATTCTGTATTTGTCCGCCAGTTCATAGCATATCCTGGGGAAATTACCCATCTCAATAACCGAGTTGGGAGCAAATACTATCACCCGATAGTCGCCGTGTCCTCCACCCCTGGTTGCCTGAAAATAGTCGCCCTGCGCCGGGGCAATATTACCCAAACCCGGACCGCCCCGCATTATGTCAGCATAGAAGATGGGGATCTCAGCACCTGCGATGTAGGAGATGCCCTCCTGCTTTAAGCTTATTCCCGGACCGGAGGAGGAGGTCATCACCCGGGCTCCGCAGGCGGAAGCACCGAAAATCATGTTTATGGCTGCAACCTCCGATTCGGCTTGAATGAAAGTTCCGCCAACCTCGGGAAGCCTCCAGGACATGTACTCGGGTATCTCATTCTGAGGGGTAATCGGATAACCAGCGAAAAACCTGCACCCAGCTCTAACCGCACCCTCAGCCAAAGCCTCGTTCCCTTTCATCAAAATTCTCTCAGTCATTTTTCCGCTCCTGCTTTTTTGGTCTCTTTATAAACCTCAATGGCCACATCCGGACAAACCAGAGCGCAGAGCGTGCATCCGGTGCATTTCTCGGGTTTTACCATAACAGCAGGATAGTATCCTGTGGAGCTGAACTTGTCGGACAAATCCAAGACTCCAAAGGGACAAGCAATAACGCAAAGCCCGCACCCCTTACACCTTTTCTCGTCAACTTCTATTCTGGACATTTGAATCTCCATTTGAAAAGTTTTACCAGCCTATAACTTATATATTCTACGAAAAAAATCAAGGCTTTGTGACTTTTTTCACAAGCAAAAAAAGCCAACCCGCTCAAAGCGAGTCGGCTTTTAAAAATCATTTATTTTACACAGCCTTTCAAGCCAAACCTTTATAAATCAACCATAAATTTCCTTGTGGTTACACTTGCAGACGGGAAGATGCTTCTGCTTGAATTTCCAGGATCCCTTATCGGACTTAACCGAATTCACATGAAATATGTACTGAACCGGGGTATTACACACCGGGCATGTCTCCACCTTTTTGTCTCTCTTCATCTTATCAGCGAAAGTTCTTTTTTTCCTGGGCATTCTATCCTCCGGCGTTGTCCAGCTTTCTTAATAGATTCTCGCACTCCTCTTTCAATGAAAGTGCAGCTAATATGATCTGAGCCTTTTTAGATTGGTCGGCCTTTGACCTGGCAACCTTTTTTAACTTTTTCTCCGCCTCAGCATAATTCTCAGCCTCCAGAGCTTCGATACCCTGGATGAACAATTTCTCTGTTGAGATCAATTTAATCTCCTTCTCTCTCTAAACGAAAGTTAAACTTAAATATTTGAAGGTAAAATAAAATGTCCAATTTAAAGACACAGACAAAATCCAATTTCTATCCTGAATTCCTTTGCACTATTTTTTTGAACCTCTCCAGGTACGGAGTTATCTTGTAATTTTTCCTTTTCAGAAAATAGAGCAAATTCGCTGTGAAAAGCTCGTCCTCAAAGGAGAACTTTCTCTCCAGAGTACATAGCTGAAAGTCGAGAACTGAAAGTAAGTGATCCTGCGATTTATAAAAATCCTTAAGCATCCTCTTTTGATATTCCAAACCTTTTTCGAACTCCTCGTTCAAGCCCACGGAACTGGGCAGCTTATCCCTGAGGGCTTGGATCGTTTCCAAATCCTCTGATTCAACCAGACCCAGAGGGGTATATACCAGACCGGCTTTTCTTATGCTCTGGCTGAGAAAGGAGTTGATCATTCTGGTGACTTCATCCGAGATCTTCCGCATCTTTTTGTCCTTGATTCTTCTCCGATAATCCTTTATCACCTCGGTACCGGATATCACTCTTTCCAGATGCTCTTGTGAAAGGTTCTCGTGCAAAAGACTTGCCCCATAATCGTTCACCCAATTTTTTAAGGCTAAAAACCTCTGGAAAATTTTCCAGAACTCCTTTTTCCTCCCATAGACTATATCCTCGAATCCTCTTATCCTCTCCTCAATCCCTTTATCCTTTCTCTCCTTGTTTATTACCCTGGATATAAATTCGTCAGTAATCTTTCTTAGATTTGAAACCCTCTGTTGAAGTTCCACAGTGGAGTCCTTTTTTCAATTATATTTTTCCAGAAGCTTGCAAAGTTTCTCGATGGACTTCTCCAATCTATTGGTGTTCGCAGGCGGGGTGGATTTTTTCACCGGCTCGATCAGTCCGGCCATCAAAAGCCCTACCAGCTTTTTCAAGGTCTCCAGTTTGGGCTGTTTGGAATCCTCAACTACCCTTTTGATGTCCCGGTAACCGTTAACCAGAGTCAGGATATTCCATTCCCCTGATTCCAAGGTTATATCCTTAGACCGGTCAGAATCGTTCACCGCCAGTCCCAGTACTGTTTCAAAGGAAGGTAGCTTGGATTGTATCCTGGCCATCTCATCGGAGCGCCTCACGCTCTCCAGGATCAGATTCTCGGTGGAGATGTTTATGGTGATCTCCTCCTGGGTGGGAAACTTGTTCTCGTAGAATTTGAAATTTCCCTTATCCCACCTTAAAAGCTCGTAGATCACATCCTCCACCTGTTCTTTGACCACCTTTTCCAGCTCCTTTTGGTTGATGAACTGTTCCAGAACCAGAAGCTCTCCCAATCTTTTTTTGGTTTTCAACTCGTTCTGGGCTCTCATCACCCTCTGCAGCTGGGTGGGGGTGATTTTCTTTTTCCTTATCAGGAGTTCTCCCAGTTTGACCTTGCGGTTGGTATTGTAGGCGTAGATGATGTTTCCCCGATCGAAATATACCATCACCACCTCCTCCCCCTTCTGCACTCCCAGAGTCCCGGTCTTCTTGGCAGTGGAAAGGAGCTGAAGAATATCGGAGAGATCAAATCTCTCTATCGAACCCTCTAAGTCCATCAGGTTTTTCATTATTTACCTTATCGGCACAAATCCAAATTTTTGAAAGAAGAAAACCACATATGTTAGTCAAAATAATTTGCCAATAAAATCACACCCAGAAGACACTCCAGGTTGCCTCCCTCACTAGAATAAGCAATTCGTTTTAAATCGAAGATTAATTCTTATTGGAAAATTCTATGAAATTTAAATAACCCACCCCGGTGAAAGAGGTCTTTTTATCCCTGTTGTAATCAGATATTCAAATTATCTACAATTTTTGTATCACAATCTATTAATACTATCACTCGACCTTGATCAGAATCCCCCAGCCACTGGATTTGTAGGGAGCTAAACTGTCCACAACCGAACTTCTATCTATGATGTCGATATAAATGTGCTGGTATCCATCACCTGTCAGTCTCAGCCCGGATTTGAATTTCCCCTCTTCCTGGACAAAGGGACGTTTGATACTGATTCCCCCCTCCTGGTAATGAAGATTCAGATAATCATTGGGATTGGACGGGGTCAGCTCCAGGGTTAGCGAATCCCCGGAACTGTAAGTTAAAACATCCTTGAAATACCTCACCGAGGCAATCCCCGAGGGGGTTAAAGAACTCGTATCCGAAGAAGATATTATCTTTACGCTTCCGAAACTCGACGCTCCGGGCGTGGTTAAAATCCTGTTGCCAGCTACCTTGGTCAATATCCAACCGCGGTGGCGCGATATATCTAACCATCTTACCAGAAATCCCTTGGTCGAGGAGGTGGCTTCGAATGAATCCGCATATTCCTTTCCTTCTACGAAATGGTGAAAAACTCCCCTGATACTGTCCACGATCTCGATCTCAGCTTCCTCAACGTAATTCGATTCTTTGGGTGCTTCGGATATTTCCAGCCTCAGCCAATAATCATTTTCGATTATTTCCCTGTAAAATAAGCTATCCTGTGAAGTATCGAAAAGATCCCTTTTATAAATGTCCGGATTTTCACTTAAGGTAATGGATACCACTGCGTCGAAATCGCTCTCCGATCTTATTATCTCCTCCTCACATCCCGCGGTAATCAGGATCGAAAGAAGTATTGTTAATAAACCAATTGTTCTTTTGATTTCTTTTTTTTTCATCTGTATCTCGATCTTTTTCTTTTCCTTTTCTTTTTTATCTTCTGTATCTGGTCACGGTAAAAAGCTGCTTTTTCGAACTCCAGGTTTTTGGCTGCCTCCTTCATGGCTTTTTTCAAATAGGAGAGCTGGTCCTCCATACCCATCTGCTTGAGATAGTCCATCCTCTCCTCTTTCACCTGAGAAGATGACCTCGAATCCGCAAAGGCTGTGGTCTTGAGTATCTCCTCCCTGGATTTGTATATGGTTTTTGGCTTTATTCCATGTTTTTCGTTATACTCCTTCTGAATCTTCCTTCTTCTCTCCGTCTCCTGGATCGCTTTTTTCATCGAATCGGTAAGGTTGTCAGCGTACATTACTACCTCACCAGCCAGATTCCTGGCTGCCCTTCCCGCCACCTGAACTAAAGAGGTCTCCGATCTCAAAAACCCCTCCTTATCAGCATCCAGAATAGCAACCAGGGATACCTCGGGAAGGTCAAGTCCCTCCCGCAGAAGGTTTATTCCCACCAGAACGTCGAACTCGGCCAGCCTTAAATCCCTGAGTATGTCAACCCTCTCTATCGCATCTATCTCCGAATGGAGGTATCTTACCCGGACATTCATCTGGGACAGGTAATCAGCCAAATCCTCGGCCATCCTCTTGGTCAGGGTGGTGACCAGTACCCTCTCTTTTCTCTGAGCTCTTATTCTTATCTCCTCCAGGAGGTCATCCACCTGATGGGCCTGTGGCTTTACCGTGATCCTGGGATCCACCAGACCGGTGGGTCTGATTATCTGCTCCACCACCACCCCCCTTGATTTTTTAAGCTCGTACTCTGCAGGAGTTGCTGAGACGTAGATCACCTGGTTTATCAGCGACTCGAACTCCTCGAAAAAAAGGGGCCGGTTGTCCAGGGCAGAGGGGAGCCTGAAACCGTGTTCAACCAGAGTCTCTTTTCTGGAGCGGTCACCAGCATACATTCCCCTTATCTGGGGAACGGTCTGGTGGGATTCGTCGATTATTATCAAAAAGTCCTTTGGAAAAAAATCGATCAAAGTATAGGGTCTTTCACCTGGCTTTCTTCCGGAAAGGTGTCGGGAATAATTCTCGATTCCGGGGCAGTATCCGATCTCCCTCATCATCTCGATGTCATATTTAGCCCTGGATTCCAGCCTCTGTGCTTCTAAAAGCTTGTCCTGTGACCTGAACCATCTCAACCTCTCATCCAGCTCCTCCTGGATTGCTTTAATCGCCTGCTCCAGCCTGGGATAAGAGGTCACGAAGTGCTTGGCAGGATAAACAGCCACCTTTTTTTTCTGCTCCGAGATCTCACCGGTGAGGGTGTTGATAATGTTTATCTTCTCCACCCTGTCACCGAAAAGCTCAATCCTTATGCCAGTCTCCTCATAAGCTGGATGGATCTCAACCACGTCCCCCCTGACCCTGAATGTTCCCCTATCAAAATCCAGATCGTTTCTGGAATAATGGATATCAATCAGCTGCTTTAAAAGCTCGTTCCTCTCGATCTTTTGACCAACCTCGATCAAAGCCATCAGCTCCTGATAATCCTTGGGAGAGCCTATTCCGTAAATACAGGATACCGATGCAATTATTACCACGTCATTCCTTTCCAGAAGTGAAGAGGTTGCCCTGAGTCTGAGCCTGTCGATGTCGTCATTTATCGAGGTGTCCTTTTCTATATAAGTATCCGTTACCGGAACGTATGCTTCAGGTTGATAATAGTCATAATAGGAGATGAAAAACTCCACCGCATTTTCAGGGAAAAATCCTTTAAGCTCACCATAAAGCTGGGCTGCTAAGGTTTTGTTATGCGAGATCACCAGGGTGGGCTTTCCGCAGCTGGCTATCACATTAGCTATGGTGAAGGTTTTCCCTGAGCCGGTAACTCCCAGAAGGGTCTGGAACTTGTCTTTTCGCTTTATTCCCTGGATCAATTCATCGATAGCCTTGGGCTGGTCACCTGTGGGCTTGTAACCTGAGACCAATTTAAAATTAGCCATTTTTAACCCTTTCCACAGAAATACTACGAGATTTCACCAAAAAAATCAAGAACCTAATGCTTTATAACTGTTTTCTTTTTTTTTGAAAAAATTAGAAAATGTAGGCACAGATTTATCTGTGCAAAAGTATTGGCACGAATGAATTCGTGCCTACAATCTTTCAACCAAAGACAGTATTAGATATAATCTTAACTCTTTGAATAGTGTAATATTACGAATTACTCTTAAAGTATTAAATTAAGCACTAACCACCTTTAAAAACTTCCTTTTCCCCACCTTCAAAAGCTTTTCCCCTTCAACACTTAACTCCAAATTTTCATCATCCACCCTTTTACCATCTAAGTAAACACCACCTTGCTTGATCAGCCTGCGTGCCTCGCTCCCTGAGGAAACCAACTTTGACATTGTAAGAAGTTTAACTATCCAGATCTTGGGCTGGTCATGTTTTAATTTATAAACCGGAATATCTTCAGGAAGCTCTTTTTTGGAAAAGACCTTTTCAAACTCCTCTTCTGCCTCCTTTGCCTTTTTTCGCGAATGGTACATCGAAACGATCTTTATCCCCAGCCTCTTTTTCAAATCCATTGGATTTTTCTCTTTTTTCTCCAGATCTTCTTTTATCTCTTTTAACTCATCAGAAGAGACATCGGTTACCAGCTCAAAATATGGATAGATCAAATCGTCCGGCACAGACATTATCTTCCCGAAGATCTCTTTTGGAGATTCATCGATTCCGATGTAATTTCCAGTTGATTTAGCCATCCTTTGAATTCCGTCGATCCCTGGTAAGACCGGCAAAGTTAAAACAGCCTGAGGTTCCACACCATATTCCTGCTGGATCTGCCTTGCAGCCAAAAGATTGAACTTCTGCTCGGTTGCGCCTATCTCGATATCCGCCTTGATGGCTACTGAATCGTATCCCTGCATCAAAGGATAGAGAAGCTCATGCAAACTTATGGGAGCCTGATTTGAATACCGGTTGGAGAAATCGTCCCTTTCCAGCATTCGAGCCAGGGTGAATTTGGAGGCGAGTTTTATCACCTCCTGAAAGTTCATCCTGGAAAACCATTCTCCATTAAAATGAATCTCGGTTTTGCTCTTATCCATTATCTTGAAAAACTGCTTCTGGTAGGTCTCCGCATTTTCCATAACCTTATCGTGGGTGAGCTGAGGTCGGGTTGCTGACCTGCCGGAAGGATCACCAACCATACCGGTATAATCTCCGATAATCAAAACTATCTGATGTCCCAGTTCCTGAAATTGTTTCAATTTCCTTAAACCCACGGTATGACCGAGATGGACATCCGGAGCAGTGGGATCAAAACCCTGCTTCACCCTCAAAGGCTTTTTGGTTTCAATAGACTTTTTGATTTTCTCAATCAGCTCCTCCTCCGGAATTATCTCCACCGCTCCCCTTCTGATTACCTCCATCTGCTCTTTAACTCCTAACATCGCACCTCCAGAGCTCGTAAAAATATTGATAGTATTATAACCATTTAATTCGCGAAAGCAAGTTGATTTTAACAGATAATATTCGAAACCATTCAAGTATGCGGCTAAGAAAATCTCTTTATTACCTATTATAATATTTCTGATAAAACATTTCTCTTGACACCATAAATTAACCAATTTAATTCCTGGTGATGGACATAAGGGAAACATTTTTAAAAAACAAAAGAAATCTGAGTATTTTAATCGTCTCTTTTCTTTTCATTCTCGCTGTCTTGATGGTTTTAAAAATCTATTCTATTTACAGAAAAGACCTCCCCTCCCTTACCCAGCTTCGCAACATCGAGCCCAGCTTGTCAACCAAGATCTACTCCTCGGATGGAAAGCTTCTGCAGGAGTTTTTCTCCGAAAGAAGGGTCTACGTTCCTTTAAAGAACATGCCTCCCCATCTGATTGATGCTCTCTTAGCCACCGAGGATCGGAGATTCTACTCTCACTGGGGGGTGAACATCTACTCCTTTGCCCGGGCTTCATTGGTTGGTTTAGTCAACATGAAAAAGATAAGCGCAACCAGCACCATCACCCAGCAGTTGGCCAGGATTTTGTTTTTAACCCAGGAAAGAACCATCGCCCGAAAGATCAAGGAGATTTTGACCGCAATAAAGATCGAGAGAAACTACTCCAAGGATGAGATTCTGGAGATGTATTTAAATCAATACTATTTCGGAAAAGGAGCATACGGAGTCGAGGCAGCAGCCCAGAAGTACTTCAACAAAAGTGTGGAGAAGCTGGACCTCGAGGAGTGCGCCTTTCTGGTGGGGCTTTTGAAATCCCCGGGGCATTACTCTCCAACCGAAAACCCAAATCTTGCGCTTCACCGAAGAAACGTGATCCTGAATTCCTTGAAGAATATTGGAAAAATCTCAAAAACAGAATGTGACAGCCTTAAAGCCCTTCCCCTGGAGGTCAATCTGACCTCCTTTTCCTCGGGCAGCGCCCCCTATTTTGCCGAGATGGTCAGGCAGTATCTTCTGGAAAAATACGGGGAGAAAATTCTATATTCCGGTGGATTGTCGGTCTACACCACCTTGAAATCCGATTTGCAAAAGGAGGCGGAAAAAATACTGTCCACCCAGCTTGATACCCTGCAGAAGAAGATCGAAAGAGCCCATAATCTGGATGAAGAAGATTACGTCATAATTTATCAGGACAGCCTGTCTAACCAGATCAGGGAATATAAAAATATACAGGGTGCACTGGTCGCGCTGGACAACGAGAATGGTGATATCATCGCCATGGTGGGCGGAAGGGATTTCCAGGAGAGCGAGTTCAACCGGGCAATCCAGGCGCTTCGCCAGCCGGGTTCAGCATTCAAGCCCTTCGTATTTACCGCAGCCATAGAGAATGGCTACACCCCCTGTGACATAATCTACGACTCCCCCATAATCCTCATCGGTGGAGACGGTAAGGAGTGGAGACCGGAGAACATCGACCGCACTTTCCAAGGACCGATGACCTTAAGGGAGGGTTTGAGGGTTTCAAGGAATCTGGTATCGATTAAGTTACTTCAGAAAATCGGTCCCCCGCAGGCTGTCTTCTATGCTTCCAGGATGGGGATAAACACTCCTCTTTTAGCTGTCCCCTCCTTAGCCATAGGGACATCCGAGGTGACCTTACTTGATCTCACCAACGCATACTCGGTTTTCCCTAACCGTGGTATCAGGGTTGAGCCGAGATTTATTCTAAAGGTGGTTGACAGGTACGGAAACGTTTTGGAGGAGAACACCACCCCCAGAAAAGAGGAGGTCTTGTCCGCACAAACATCATATATAATGACCACCATGCTCCAGACGGTGATAGATCACGGAACCGGAAGGTGGGCCAGGCCCTGGGGCTTTACCCCGCCTGCAGGCGGAAAAACCGGAACCTCGGACGAGTACATGGACAACCTGTTTATCGGCTTCACCCCTCACATGACCGCAGGGGTGTGGATCGGCTTCGACGACAAGACCACCATAGGAAAAAAGTCAACCGGCGCGGTAACCGCCTTACCGGTATGGACCGAATTCATGAAATATGCCCACCTCGGCTTGGTGGAAAAAGATTTCGATATACCACCCGGAATAGTGTTCAGGACGGTATGTCTTGAATCGGGCAAACTCGCCACCACCGAATGCCCCAGAATCATCACCGAGGTCTTCAACGAAGAAACTGCTCCAAGAGAATACTGCAGAGAGCATCCGGGAGCTCCTCTGCCCCAGGGTGCGGATACATTGAAATTCCAGGTTATCGAGAGAAAACCTGAGATAAAAGAAAGAATTCACTTTTGATTCCAGAGAAAAAACAAAAATACCACATCTCTTTTTCGGGAATATTTTCCTTTTGATTTTATTTTAGAACTTTATTTAAAAAAATAAGGAGAAAGATGAGCGGCTGGTATTTTAAAATTTACGATAAATTGGGAGAGGAATATCTAAAATTCGGTTTCGTCAAACATACCAAAGCTGAGGTTGATTTTATAAAAAAGGTCACCAGGATTAAAAAGAAAGCGAAAATCTTGGATCTGGGATGCGGTTTCGGAAGGCATTCTATTGAGTTTGCAAAAAGAGGATATCAGGTGGTTGGAGTTGACTTCTCCAGAAAACTTTTAAGCATTGCCAAGAAAAAAGCAAAAAAAGAGAAGGTTAAAGTTAAATTCATTCTAAAAGATGCCAGAGAAATACCTTTTAAACAAGAGTTTGATCTGGTTATCTCTCTTTATGATTCAGCTTTCGGGGTATTGGAAAATGACCAGGAGAATTTCAAGGTGCTACAAAAAATCCATCGTGCTTTAAAATCCAAAGGAAAATTCGTTCTTAACATCGTTAACGGTGCAAATCATATAAAAGCTCTTCCCAAAACTTTTTCATACAAGGAAAAGGACAGAACCTACTTTGGAAAAGGGGAATTCGACGTTTTGACTAACAGGTATTATACCAAGGAGACCATGCTTTTAAAGAACGGAAAAAGAATCGATTTCAAAACACAAGCTCGACTTTACACCCTGCCCGAAGTCATCTGGCTTCTCCAGCAGGCAGGATTTAAAGTTTTAGGCTCTTATGGTAATTTTGAGAACAAAAAGTTAAATATAAAAGATTACCAGATGACCATCCTCGGAGAAAAAATCTAAGAATCCTTTGATAAGTATCCCCATCTTGCCTTCAAGATGGGGATTCTCACCCGCCTTGAGGGCAAGTTAGGATTATTATATAACTGAGTAACATCTACTTATTAAATATTCTTAATCCTCTTATTATCAACAAGATGATATATCTTACTTAATCTTTTACTTTTAGCTTTAACTATCGTATACGAACTTAAAATTCTATCCTTTGCAACCTCTCCCTTGTTCTTATCATTAGCCAAAACTTTGGCAATAACTTCCCCCTTTTTATCATAATCCCCGACCTTTTTCTTTATCAGAAATCCAACAGCAGGATCTATTTTATCATCCTTTTTCTCCCTCCCTGCACCCAGCTCAACAGCTGCCAATCCTATTTTTTTAGTATCAATACTTTTTATGTATCCAGATTTGGGAGATTTCACCGAGATTTCAAACTTAGCTTTTGGTAAAAGTTCATAATTATCGATTACTCTTTCATCTCCACCCTGAGCCTTAACCATCTGCCTGAATTTCTCCAGAGCTTTACCATCCCTGATCGCTTGAAGTAAAATCTCTTCCCCTTTCCCAAAACTCTTTACTCTTTTCCCCAGGATCAACATATAAGAGCCTAAAGCTAAAGTAACCTCCATCAAATCCTCTTTGAAATTCCCTTTCAAAGCCTGGATCGACTCGATCACCTCAAGCGAGTTACCAACTGCTTCCCCTAATGGCTCATTCATGTCCGTAACCAGTGCAACCATTCTCTTTTTCAGTTTTTTTCCAACTTTAATCAAAGTCTGTGCCAAAGTGATTGCATTTTCCTGATCCTGCATAAAGGCGCCATTCCCCATCTTTACGTCAAAGACGATACCATCCGCACCCTCAGCTAATTTCTTGGAAAGGATGCTTGAGGTTATCAAAGGGATGGATTCCACAGTTGCGGTCACATCCCTTAAAGCATAGATCTTTTTGTCAGCAGGTGCAATGTCCTGAGTCTGCCCCATTACACAGACTCCGATCTTTTTTAGATTTCTTTCGAACTGCTTAAGGGATAAAGATGTTTTAAATCCGGGGATGGACTCCAGCTTATCCAGGGTACCCCCGGTATGCCCCAATCCCCTTCCGGAAAGCATGGGCACGCACACCCCGCAGGATGCGACCAGAGGTGCAAGTATCAAAGATACCTTATCCCCAACTCCACCGGTTGAGTGCTTGTCAATTTTTGCCAGAGGAATTTCACTTAGATCCAAGACCCTACCAGTTCTCATCATAGAGAAGGTCAAATCAGCAGTCTCCTCAATATCCATTCCCTTTAAAAAAACAGCCATCAAAAAAGCAGACATCTGGTAATCGGGTACCTTCCCTTTGGTATAGCCATCTATGAAAATATCTATCTCCTCTTTTTTTAACTTTTCCCCGTCCCTTTTTTTCGAGATTATCTGGTATGCTCTCATTATTCCTCAACTCTTTTTCTTAAATCTCCATCAGAATAACTTTCCCGTTTTCCGTGCATCGTTTCTCGTTTTCTTCTTTCTATCTACTGATATCTGACTACTGACTACTGGTTTCTCAACTCTCTTTGCTCTCCATAATCTTTGGTCCAGCAGAGGTTCCAATTCTTATAGCACCTGCCTGGATCATCTTCAAAGCGGTCTGGTAATCCCTTATCCCTCCTGATGCCTTAACTCCGATTTTATTTCCCACAACTTCTTTTAGAAGCTTAACATCTTCCACCTTAGCACCGCCCAAACCGAATCCGGTTGAGGTTTTGACAAAATCAGCACCACAATTTAAGACAATCTTAGCACCATCTTTCTTCTCCTGCAAAGTTAAAACACCAGTCTCCAGTATGACCTTTAAAATCCTATCCTCTCCTACTGCACTTTTGACCGATTTAATCTCCTTCTCTAAGAGCTTGAAATTCCTATCCTTCAAAGCCCCGATATTGATAACCATATCAACTTCATCCGCACCGTTTTTAACGTTCTCCTCAGCTTCCTTTGATTTAATTAAAACAGTTGAAGCACCTAAAGGGAAACCCGAAACCGAGCACACCCTGACCCTTGACCCCTCTGATCCTGAAAAGAACTTATAACAGAAATTCACCCAAAAGGAATTTACACACACTGAAAAAAAACCGTACTTTTTGCCCTCCTCACAAAGCTTTACGATATCTTTTTCTTGAGCATCCGGTCTCAAAATAGTATGGTCAATCAACTTCTGAATATTCATTTCATTTCTCCTTCAAGGGATAAGTTGCGAAAATAATCTTTTTACTCTATCTCTTGAACTTAAAAGGCTCAGGCAAAAGTTCTTTCAGCTTATATATTTTCATCTTCCCTTCAGTAGTGGCACAAATTATCTCAAGCTCTCCATCGAACTCTAAAAGCGTTTGCCTGCAAGCTCCGCAGGGAGTAACAGGTTCCTCAGAATCGGTAACAATTGCCAGCTTGGAAAACTCTTTTTCACCTGATGAAACCGCACAGAACAAAGTCACCCTCTCAGCGCACATCGAAAGGCCATAGGAGGAGTTCTCGACATTAGCACCGGTGTATAACTTACCATTCTTGGTTAAAAGTGCTGCCCCGACCTTAAACTTCGAATAAGGAGCATGGGCAAACTCTTTTGCCTTCTTTGCTTTTTCAATCAATTCTTCATCCCTCATCTTAAAATCCTCCGGAGATCTCCTTTAAAAAGCTTTTACCGTTTTTTATTCCACCTAAATTAAATACATCATCCAGGGTTTTAGCCACATCAGAAAAAGTTTCCCTTATCACCAGGTTCACTCCTCTTTTTAGCAATTCTCCATAAACCAGAAGCGGA
>LJUW01000083.1 GCA_001304315.1 candidate division Zixibacteria bacterium SM23_73_2
AGCAAGGATAAAATATTTATCTATTGTTATGAATGGAAATAAAAAAAAGAACGGATAAATCCGTGCCTACAAAACTTATCACCTATTACCTATAACCTATAACCTACGACCTATTCCCTATCACCTACCAATGGCTTTATTATATTTAGCCGTGGCAACAAGATAATCTGGCAAAGCTGAAAGATAATTGGTCTGGGCTACGGTCAATGCCAGCAGGGTGTCCATCTCCTCCAGGCTGGTGATCAGACCCTCAGCATACTGAACTTTGGCGATCTCCAGAGCTTTATTTGCCTGATTGACGTTTTCTTCTTGAGAGATAATGTTCTCCTCAGCCAATTTCAAATCCAAAATCGCCTGCCTGACCTCCAGCTTTATCACCTCCTCGGTTTGTCTTTTTAAAATGTCAAGCTCAGCCAGGTCCGATTTAGCTTGCCTTATTTTTGCACGGGTTGAAAAACCATCGAAAAGTGGCATACTAACAGATATTCCAAAATTCCAGTTATAATCCCATTCCTGAACGCTGTAGAATGGGTTCATATATTGAAATGCCACAAATCCGATTAAATCAGGTCTATATGTTGCACTGACGATATTCAGAGCCTCTTTTGCTATATCCTTTTGAAAATAAATGGATGAAATCTCCGGTCTTTGATCTAAAGCTTTTCTTTCAGCCTCAGCAACATTAACCTTAATAGGATCGAAAGCAAGCTCTCCATGAAACTCAATTGGAGTTTTTAAATCAATACCCAAAAGGTTTTTAAAAGCATTGGCTCCCAGATCCAGCATGTTTTTTGCCTGGGTAAGGGGAGGATAAGAATTGGAAAGCTGGACCTTTGCTCTTAAAAGCTCAAACTCCGATGCCTGACCTGCATCGAACCTTGCCTTAACAACCCTTAGATGTTCCTTTAAGTTTTCTATTGCCTCCTCTCTCACCTTTAAAAGCTCTCTGGCTAAAAGGAGTTGATAAAAGGAGGTTTTTACATCAAGCTCTACCTGTTGCTTTTTGCTTTCATATTCCTTTTTGGTAGCTTTATGAGAAATAACTTTTATATCGTAACTGTTTCTTATCTTACCCCAGGTAAATATTGGCTGTGCCAGGGATAAACCTAAATTGTAGTTGTTTGCAAAACCTGTCTCTATTTTCATCGATTCTATCTGAAAACTGGGAATAACGCCAAGCCTGGTGTATGATCCCTCAAATGAAAGGGAGGGGTAAAAACCTGAGCGAGCCTCATCTATTTGATAGTATGCTTTTTCTGTTCTTTGTTTTAACTGTAGCAGGCTTTTATTATTATCCTGTGCAATCTTTAAACTCTGTTCTAAAGTTAAAAATAGCGTATCTTTAACTTGAGAAAACCCTAAATTTGTACTAGAAAACAAAATCAACAAAAATATCAAAAGAGACCTAATGTACATCTTATTCTCCTTCTTCTAAACAATCTCCTCCAAGGGCAAAACCAGCATTCTTATGCCCTGTTCAGGGAAATTATTTCTCAGCTTTTTTATTTCCTGGGACAGGGCTTCTTTTTTTTCGACTTCCAAAGCTGACATAATCATGGTATTCCATGCAGGCCAGACCTCATCACCCATATGGGGACCGGTTTTTCCCACTCCCTTCACTCTATCCCATCTGGTATAGGCAGCTACCCCGACCTTTTTCAGAAGATCTAAAACCTCAGGCTCCAAAGCGTTGTTAAAGATGATATATGCTATTTTTTTCGGCATTTATTTCCTCTTTCTAATTCTTTCCTGAACAATGGTATAAAGGGTTGGAATAAACACCAGAGTCAAAAGCGTCGAAACTAAAAGTCCGGATATGACCGCCACTGCCATAGGTGACTGAATCTCAGAACCTTCTCCTAAGCCAATAGCCAAAGGCAGAAGAGCAAACATAGTGGTTAAGGTTGTCATCAGTACCGGACGCAATCTGGTCCTTCCAGCTGTCACCACTGCCTCATACAAACCCATACCTCTTCTTAAAAGAACGTTGGAATAATCAACTAAAAGAATGGCATTTGAGACCACGATTCCTGCCATCATGATAACCCCGATAAAGGATAAAACGTTCAAGGTAAAGCCAGTAATAAACAAACCCCAGATAACGCCTAAAATTCCTAAGGGAACGGAAAACATGATTATAAAAGGCTCTAAAATGGACTCAAACTGAGCAGCTAAAACCATATATACTAAAGTAACTGCCAAAAGCAGAGCTAAAAACAAGGAAACAAAAGATTCCTGCTGATCCTTGTAACTTCCGGTTACAGCCACGGTGAAATTAGAAGGCACCTCCACCTCTTTTTTTATCTTAGCCTCAACCTCACTGGCAACGCTTCCCGCAGGTCTTCCTGATACCTGAGAGGTGACCATCAACATCCTCTCCTGGTTTTTTCTCTCGATCCTTGTAGGTCCTTCTGCTTTTACCACCTTTGCCACGCTGGAAAGAGGAATCTTTTCCCCCGTAGGCAAGATAAGGGAAATCCGATCCAGATCGAAAAGGTTTTTGCGATATTTTTCCCGTAGTTGAACTAAAATATCGTATTCCTTTCCCAATTCAGGATCACGGTAAAAAGAAGCTACGGTCCCCTCCATATTCGTTTGTATGGTGTTAGCAATATAAGAGAGGGACAAGCCCAAATCTGACGCTTTATCCCGATCGATTTTAATCTGAAGCTCTGGCATCCCTGCTTCTCTCTCAATTCTTACATCTTTTGCTCCGGGGACAGCTCGAATCAATTCCGAGACCTTCTCAGCAAGATCAAAAGACACCTTTAGATCGTATCCTCTGATCTCCACAACTATTGGAGCTCCCCCGAATCCAGTCATCTCGGTCATCATCCCTGCATTGGTGTATTTGATGTCAGCATCGGGTATATCTTTTGTTTTGGCACGCAAAATATCCATTATCTCAAATACCGAGCGATTCCTCTCTGAGACATCGGATAGTTCAACCCCCAGAACAGCAGCATGTGAACCGGTTATATCTCTGAAGATAGATGCCATGGCAGCAAAGCCTTTTCCCTCCATCCCGGTACGAGCTGTTATGGTCTTAAGCTCGGGCACATCCTCCAGAATAAAATTCTCTATTTCGGATACCACTGATTTGGTTTTCTCAAGTTCGGTTCCCACCGGCATTTTAACCGATATATCAAACTCACCCTCATCGATCTCTGGTAAAAACTCAGAGCCGATGAACTTAACCAGAGGAAGGGTGACAACAAGAAAAGCTAAAACTATGAAGATGACCGTTTTCTTATGAGTGATGGACCAGCTTACCACTCTCTGGTAACGATCGTCTATTCCATCGAAGATTTTTTGACTTTGTCCGGACAACTTTCGGAGAATGGTATTTTTTCCAGGGTTATCTATTTTTCTGACCTTAAGGAATCTGGAGGTCAAAAGGGGAATTAAAATCATAGCCACGAAATACGATGCTGCCAGAGATAATGAAACAGTATAAGCCATGGGTCTGAAGAATATTCCCGCAATGCCCTTGACGAAAAATATGGGAACGAAAACTGCTATTGTGGTAACCGTGGCAGCCAAAACTGCTGATGAAACCTCAGATGCTCCGATCTGGGAAGCCTGAGATGGTCTTTCCCCTTTTTGGCGGTGTCTGAAGATGTTCTCCAGCACCACAATGGAATCATCCACCAATCTTCCAATCCCCAAAGCTAATCCTCCCATGGTTGCTATATTTAAACTCATTTTTCCGAAATAGAGCAAAATGAAAGTAGCGATAACGGATATGGGTATAGCAGTTGAGATGATGATGGTCGAGGAGAAGTTGCGCAAGAATACCAATATTATAATTATTGCTAAAAGACCTCCCTCCAATGCCGCCCTTTTTACATTGTTGATTGACTCCTCAATGAACATCGATGCATCAAAGATGGAATTAATCTCCACTCCGGGGGGTAGCTCCTCTTCGAGCTGAGCCAAAGCCGTCTTAACCCTTTTTGCTGTCTGAACTGTGTTGGCTTGTGATTCTCTCTGTACCGTTATAAGCATGGACTCTTTTCCATTAACGGTAACTGAGGATGTCTTTTCCTTAAAATCGTCCTTGATGTTGGCTACATCATTTAAATATATGGGTGTAGAATGGTGATTGGATAAAACTACACTTTGTAGCTGTGAGACCTCTGTGAATTGACCGGTTGTTCGTATCAAAAAATCCTTTTGGCCGAATCTCAGATGACCTGCGGGCAGATTCAAGTTGGAAGCTCTTATGGCAGTAATAACCTGCTGGGTGCTGATCCCCAAACCCTCCATCTTAGACCTGTCCAGCTCAACCCTTATTTCCCTTTCCAGACCACCCATAGGAGAAGCAGCTGCAACTCCTTCTAATCTTTCTAACCTCGGCTGAATTATATCTTCTGCTAAGGTTCTTAACTCTGCCAAGTTTTGTTCTTCTCCGGAAAAACCCAAGAACAGAATTGGCATCATCGAAGGATCGAATTTAAATATCCACGGATTCTCAGCATCCTCAGGCAGTCTACCGGTTACAATATCAACTTTCTCCCTTATATCCACTGCTGCCATGTCCATATCCGTCCCCCATTCAAACTCCAGCATTATCGCCGAGATATCCTCCAAAGAGTAAGAATATATGTTTTTCAAATTTTTGACAGTAGAAAGACTCATCTCCAGAGGCCTGGTAACCATCGATTCCATCTCCTCGGGTCCAGCACCAAAGTAGTTGGTTATTACCATTCCCATGGGAAAGGTTATGTCCGGATACAGGTCAATGGAAAGCTGTCCAAAGGAGATCATTCCTATGACGATTACCGCAAGGAAGATCATAAAGACGGTAATTGACCTTTTCGTAGCGAATTCTGGCAGAAACATTATTCTATTCCTCCAATTATTCGAACCGAATCACCATGGTTTAACCTGTGTTGTCCTGCAACAACAAGGGTCTCTCCCTGCGCCAACCCGGATTTAATCTCAATAAGGTCGCTTCCAAAATCTCCGGTCTCAACTGATTTAGAAAAAGCCTTTTTTTGTTCAATTACGAACGCTATCTTCTGATCTCCTTTTTCTAGAATCGTATAGCTGGGAACAAGAATTGCATCTTTTTTCACCTTCTCAACTATTTCAACTTCAGCAAACATTCCCGGTTTTAGAAGATGCTGAGGATTGGAAATGGTGATCTCAGTCTTAGCGGTTCTGGTCTGGGGATCCACAACCGGGCTTACCAGACTCACCTTTCCCGAAAAGGTTTTATCCGGATAGGCATCCACTTTGATCTCAGCGCTTTGATTTACTTTAATTTTCAGAAGTTCCTTTTCAATTACGTTTATTACTACCTTGACTTTATCCATATTGACAATTCTGAATATCGGGGTGCCCATCTGGGGACTGGGAGATGGGGGACTCACCCCTGCTCCCACATCAAAAAATACCAAGCCCACGATTCCCTCAACTGGCGAGGTGACTTCAGACAATTCGAATTTCATCCCGGCTATGTCCCGATCCACCAATGCCAATACCTGATCCTTATTTACTCTATCCCCCTCCTCTGTTTTTATCTCAACCAGTTTGCCTGAGACTTTGGGGAAAACGTCAATCTCCTCTATTCCCTTGATATCTCCAGTAAAGTTAAGAAATTTTGTAAAAGTTGTGGTTTTGACCACCTGGATTTCTACCGGCTTGGTCATATCTTCGACAAAAACCTCTTTTATCTGGGTTTTTTGATAAGCTTTATATCCACGGTATCCGATGAAAGCTAATATTATAATCAAAACCATCCAGAACAAAGCCTTCTTCATCTCTTTCTCCTTTTATTCACATTTAAAATACCTTCAAAAAAAGTTTTTTGAATCACCGAAAGCTCTTTTTTTATCGGATATTTCTTTTCTGATAAAAGCCATTTGTAAAGCAAAGAATTGGTCAATCCCCATAAAGCATAGGCACAGCTTCTGGGATCGATCTTTTTGAAATATCCTTTTTTCATTCCTTCGGTTATTATCTTTTCCAAATGCTCTATATAGAAAAGATTTTTTTCCCTGCAATTCCATCCAGCAGACTTGACTTCAGTCCAGGCTCTTTCCTGGATCAAAAGCCTGTAAAAATCTCTGTGTTTTTCAAAAAAACAAAGATGGGTGGACAGGGCGATTTTAATCCTCTCAAGATAATCATCAACTCCCTCTATGGCAGAGAAGATCTCATCTTTCAAAGAATTCAAGCCCCATTCCAGGGTGGAAAGGAAAAGATTTTGTTTGCTTTCAAAATAACGATAAACCGTCCCCTTGCCCAGATCAGCTAATTCCGCTATCTTTTCCACGTCGGTGTTCTGGTACCCGTATTTGGAGAACATCTTCATCGAGGCGGTCAAGATCTGTTTTTCTCTTTGAGCTATAAGCTTTTGTTTTTTAATCTTTTTCTTGTCCATCTTCATCTGGTAAATGGACGGACGAGTCCGTCTATAATTCTAAATATCTACGTAAATAATTTTCTTTTGTTGCACTTCTTGAAAAAGATTTTTCAAAATCCAGAACTTCTCAAGAAATTCCGATTTCACTCCTCCCTTATAATAGAATAATCTCCGCTTATCCTTTTATTCGTTGAATCCGTTGATATAAAACCTATTGTTATTCAGGTTGGATAGATCTTTCTTGAGGAAACCCCATTTTTACATTATCAAAATGATATTTCAGGGTAAGTTAATCTTTCTTATCCCCCTCTTTCTCCTGGTTTCCTTTTTGCTTTTCCGGCTCAGTCTTTTGTTCCTCCTTTTTCTTATCGGCTTCTTTAGACTCGTCTAAATAGTTCATCCTCAACTCGAAGATTACATGTTCCAGAAACTTTTTCTCCTCCTCAGTAAGATTGCCTTTGGTTTTTCCCTGGATCATCCCCAAAACGTCTATGGAGAATTTCGCCTGGTCTAAATCCTTTTCCACTTTTTTGGTTAAGGGATTCATCAGCTTCCCCATCTGCTGCAGAGCAGCAGTCTGAAACATCAGAATAAGCTGAAAAAAAAGGGCTTGGTCTTGTTTTTTTTCATCACCGGACATAAACTCTCCTTTTAATGTCTTTTCCTCTTCCCTGAAATCTTTTTTGCCAGGACCAAATTATGCTGGGCATCCATCAGCTGGGCATCGACTTTCTTTAAAATCCTTTGAAGATCATAATCATTGGTACCGGAAATCAGAACCTCCAGATCATCAGCTGATTTTTGAATCTGTTTTAAGACTTTTTCGATCTTCTCTTGGTAATCCATCTCATCCCCCAGGAGTTTGCGGTTACGTTATTTTTCTGGTTTTGACCAGCCTTTCCTGAATCCTTCTCATATCCAGGCGGTACTGGTTCATCACCACCTGGGCTATATCATCGGGATCAATTCCATAATCGGAAAGCCCCTTTGCCTTCACCGGTGCGTTTTTAGCGGTGATGTTTATACCCAAATGGATTTTTGTTGAAACATCCGTTCTGGCAGCTGTGGAAATGGTGAGCTTGTAATCCTCATCGTAGATGTCATCACCCCATCTTTGAAAAACGTCTCCTCCCAGACGATGATTGAGCTTGTCCTTGAGAATATTAACCAGTATCTTCTGACGAAGGATCGCCTTCTCTAAATCCAGGTCAAAGTGTTCCACCAAAAAATGAAGCATCGACTCGGATTTAATCTCGGTTTTCTTTTTCCAGTGATCGATTCCGATTACGTATCGCTCCTGCAATTCGCAGGGACCGATGAAGACAACGATACTGTCCCCCAAAAGATCGAATCTCTCAAAAGTCCAAAAAGGAACAAGCTGTTCACCGGTGAATTTTATCTTTTCCTTGATGTAGAGTGACCTCATAAAGTTCTCCTTTTAACCTGCCTCCAAAAGCCTTTCCTTTTCTTTGTATTTAAACAAAAAACTTCTTTTAAGGCAAGAGTTTTCTTTGTTTTTAAGATCGGGATCATTTCCCACTATCTCAAAAGCCTTATCCCTGGCCTGGTATAAAAGCTTTAGATCCCGGGTTAAGTCCGCTATTTTAAACCTGGGCAGTCCGTGCTGACGGGTACCTAAAAATTCCCCGGGACCACGAAGTTTTAGATCCCACTCCGCAATTTTGAATCCATCGTTGCTTGAGCACAAGGCGGAAAGCCTCTTTTTTGCATCGGTTGATAAAGGAGCTGATACTTTTAAAAAACAGAATGACTTTTTTTCGCTTCTTCCGATTCTCCCCCTGAGTTGATGAAGCTGTGAAAGACCAAACCTCTCCGGGTGCTCGATTATCATCACCGTGGCATCGGGAACATCCAGACCCACCTCGATCACCGTGGTGCAAACCAGTATATCATAATCCTTATTTCTGAAACCTCTCATAACCATTTCCCGATCTTGGCTTTTTATCCTGCCATGAAGTAAAGCTATTCTTCTGTTAGGAAAAACCTCCTTTTGCAGATACTCATACCCTTGGGTTGCTGCTTTGAGATCCATTACCTCCGACTCCTCCACTAATGGATAGACGATGTAGGCTTGATTTTTCTTTTCAATTTCCTCATCCAAAAATCTGTAAAGGCTATCCTGTGAGTTTTCCTCGGATACGGAGGTTTTTATCTGTTTTCTTCCGGGTGGTAGTTGATCCAGGGTACTCACCTCCATATCTCCATAAAGGGTTAAAGCTAAAGTCCTGGGGATGGGAGTTGCGGTCATCACCAACAGGTCCGGGCTTTCCCCCTTTTTCTTAAGTCTGGCTCTTTGAAGAACCCCGAAGCGGTGCTGTTCGTCGATTACCACAAAGCCTAAATTGAAGAATTTTACCTTTTCCTCTATTAAGGCGTGAGTTCCCACCGCAACCTTTGCCAGGCCCAATTCGATTCTTTTCAAAATTTCCTTTCTTTCTAACTGGGTAACTGAGGAGGTTAAAAGGATTATCTCTATTCCCAAGGATTCAAATAAATTGTGGATGGTCAGATAATGCTGTTCTGCCAGAATCTCGGTGGGAGCCATAAGAGCTGCCTGGTATCCTGATTCTATGGCTATAAGCATGGCGAAAAGCGCTACCACGGTTTTTCCTGAGCCAACATCTCCCTGTAAAAGCCGGTTCATGGGATTTTTTGAGGTCATATCGTTGGTTATCTCCCTTAAGACTTTTTTCTGGGCATCGGTTAGCTCGAAGGACAAAATTTTAAGGAGCTCTCTGACTAACTTTCCCGGAGGATCAAACTGTATTCCATCTTCGGTGTTTTTATCTTTATTCTTTCTCAGGGCTAACAAAAGCTCCAAAAAGAAAAGCTCGTCAAAAGCCAGCCTCTCCCTTGCCCTATCTGCCAGATCTAAAGTTTCCGGGAAATGAACGTTTCTCAAAGCCTTATTCAGGGGGAGAAGGTTCAAAGAACTTATAACCTTTTGAGGCAAAACATCCTCGATTAAAATATTTTTATCCAGTAAAAGTTTCAATATCTTTCTTATTCCCCTGCTGTCCAGGCTGACCTTTTTGAGCTGGGCAGTGGAGGGATACAGAGGAATAATCCTTCCGGTATGGGTTAGGTCCTCTCCTTTTTTGGAGATTATCTCGAACTCAGGATGGGCTATTTGAAGACCATCATAGAATCTTACCTCTCCTGAAGCAACGACAAGGTCTCCTTCCTTGAACTTGTTTTTTACAAATCTTATCCCCTCAAACCAGACCAAGTTTATAAAGCTGGTCTTATCCCTTATTATTACCTGGAATCTATTTTTCCCTCTCCACTTTTTGCTGTATCTCATACCATAAGCTTCGACCTGTCCTATAACCGTGGCCTGGGAGGTGGGACCGACACCTTTGAGAAATTGAATAGAATCTTTTAGATTCATTTTAGAGTTTCTTTTATTCTAAAATACTTTTTAAATATTAACTTTTATATGAATTAAGTCAAGCTTTTGTTGAAATCAAATCTCTTTATTAGAGGGTTGTACTTTATATGTGAAAGATT